>JAHFUF010000033.1 GCA_023265235.1 Blastocatellia bacterium | reverse complement strand
AACTTGAAGGCTTGTTTGTAACTCCTTTAACTATACCTATATTTTACTTGGTCAAATCAGGAGATACTCTAAAAAATATCTCTCAAGTAACTAGTGCTAATGCGGAGACATTGCTCAATAGCAACACTTCTGCAACATTAAATATTGGAAAGCTAATTAATACCTCAAGTAGAATTTACCAAGTTAAAGCTGAGGATTCTTTTGCTACTATTGCTAACAACCAGCTATGTTCTTACCTTGGCATTGCAAATGCTAACAAAACAAAACCTAATATTCTTAGTCCAGGAACTAAACTTTCTATAAAAAATATTGTTGTAGAAATTAATGCTAGTGATACTTTTAACTCTATACTTAATAAATTTAAGCAGCAGTTACCAACAATCACTTTACAAGATTTGGTTACAACCAACCTTAATGTGACTAATATATTTAAGTCTGGTGTGAGTTTAGAAATTACTGATTATGTAATTCAAAGCGCAGATACTATAAGTGGTCTAACAAAAGCTATCAACTTGTCACCTAATCAGTTAGCAAACTTGAACCTAGATTTACTTGACTTGTTTGCTTCAGGAACTAGCCTTTACCTTAACAGTGAAAGTTATTTGTCTGACGGTAAAGAATCTCTGGTTGATATTGCAACTAAGTTTGGTGTTACTCAGGAACAGCTATTTAACTACAATGCTGACAGCATATTACAAACAGATATATACTTACAAATTCCCTACCGCGTTACTTTAGGTGATAACTCTATTGTTTCCAGTCATCTAGTAAAGGTAAGTGATAATGGTTCTTTGTTAGAACAAGCAACAAAATATAATGTTAGTCTTGTAGATTTAACCTTAGCTAATAGTAGCCTTGATCAGCTATTACAACCAAACATCCCCATAACAATTAATAATATCAGCTTAGCGATAGATGCTAATGATACATTCCAAACACTTGTATTTCGTTTTCTACAAGAAAAAAATATTTCTACTTCTATTGCTGAGATTGCTATAAACAATCAAACAACTAAAAACCTATTAAGATCAAGCGCGACTTTAATATTACCACCAAACCCAATTAACATTTCTCAAGAAATAGATGTTAACTATCCTGCAACAGTTTTTCCTGTAAGTGTAGAATTAGAAACACTTAGAGATGAAACTTTGGTTGTTTCAAAGTTTAGAAATGTAACAAATATTAAACAACAAGTGACCACGATTGCTCCTAAAACAAGCAATGAACAAGATGAATTACTTTCTTTAAGAGGGTTTGCACAAAAACTTGAGACTGCTTTTTCTAACATTAAGCTTTTAATTGGTAAAAACAACAGTAATGCTAGTCAGCCAGTTAACGCACGACTTTGGGCAATTAATTTTAGTCAAGCAGGTGTTAGTTCATTCCAGCTACAAAACCTATCACCGCAATACTTTGCCTTAAAACCTTTAGCGAATCATTGCATTTCACGCTCTGAAATATCAGTTAAGCTTTATGAAAGTGGCATAGGTCTTAATACTTCACAAACACAAAATTTCCAAAATATAGATTTAGATAGTTGGATGCGGGATTTTCTCGCTGCCTTAGACCTACTACTTTCACCAGAATATGCTGTAGCAATCTATCAATTACAAACAGACCACGAGTTCTATCAACAGCTAATTCAAACTAAATATTTACTAGCAAATGCTATTAAAAATGGTGTGGATTATTTATTAGAAGTTACAGAACAAGATCAAAACTACTGCCTAGCTGCTCAACAAGCACTTAAAGAACAGTTATTAATTAGCCTCTCAAATGCTTATATTGTTGATTCAGTTGTTTCATTCCCAGTTAAAGTTACTTCCTCTTTTACTAGTGATAGCAGGGTAGCTAAGTTCTCTGGAAAACCTATAGCAAACCTCTATAAAACCTCTTCTAGCGAGACTTTATCAACCTTAGCTAGTTATTATCAAGTGAGTAAAGAGTACCTAGTAAAAACTTTGGCTAACACTAAAGGATTGTTTAATAAAGGGATAACCATTAGCTATAACTCAAAACCTTATCTTGTTGCTGATGAATCAATAACTTTCCAGAATATAGCAGACAGTTTTGCAATATCTTTAGCACAACTAGCTGATGGATTAGATATTGGTAAAGATAAAGCTCTATTTGTTGCAAATAAAACTATTAATGTCACTGTCATCAGCAAAAATATCTCCTCTACTGATAGCTTAAGTAGCTTAGCAGAATACTTTAATACTGAAGTGGATGAATTAGCGATAGCTAATCAAGAAAGAAAAAACCTTTTTCAAGTAAATAGCTTAACCTTTAGCAACAAAATTGTAGTTATAGAAAAAACTGACACTTTATTAACGATAGCTCAAAAACTGTCTATAAATGTAGCGACCCTGGCCAATTCATTAGCTAGTCAAACAGGAATTTTTTCTAGTACTAAGTTATATTCCTTACAAATTCTGCCTGATTACTTTTTATCTTCTAGTGAAGTAAGTCTTAACAATGGTGAAAACGTAGCTACATTTTTGTTTAACACCAACTCTGACACAAAATACAAGAAACTATTCTTAGATTTAACTTATGTAATAAATGAATTGGAATATAATTTTAACAATGACCAATATAGTAATAACAAATTTTCTTTGATAGTCCCTATTGGGATGGACAGCAAACAAAATGAAAATATTAATACTTATATTGGGCAAACTGAAATCCCTATTCCATTACGCGCTTATCCCCCACCTCCAATACTGTTAAGACAGAGTGGTGATGCTTCAAACCCACAAGCTATTTTAATAGAAGAAATAAAGCTATGGGACTACAATTTTACTTTTGAAACCTCTTTTGCAGATCAAGACACAAGCTATATTGAATTAAGGTTTAATGCTCCTAATTCAAATACACAAATAGAATTAATAGATCCCGCTTCAGATATTTTTACTGCTTTAGCTCAATTTGCGATAAATTACCCAAAAGTCAAGCAAGACTTGGCTTTGTTACTAGCTCCCCAAAATAGTTCATCAGATACAAAGACTCTAGTAATAAAAGCAGTGAAAACCTTTATTGACTTGGCTGCTAATATTGCGTCTGTCTGCCCCAATGCTTATTTAGGCCAAGTAAGTTCTGCTAATAGTTTATCTGACCAAGCTTATTTATATCGAATTGATAATAATTATGAAGAATCCCAACAATACCTTTCCGAGTTGAACCTTAGGCTTATAAAATCCCCAACAACATCACCTGTTTGGCCAATTATTTCTTTGGAAACACCTAGCGGGTTGTCAAAGTTAAAAGTAGTCGCTCAGGATAATCAACAAAGTATTTATCAATATCCTGAAAATATTCCTATAAACGCTTCCCTTAGGCTCAAGCTAGGTTTTATACAAAAAGATATAACCTTAATTCAAAACGCCCAAAGTGCAATTTATACAACTCGTAATGAGAGTTTAGTAAGTGTGAAACCTACTGCAAAAGCTTTTGTTTATCAAACACCTAAATTCTATTTTCCTAATAACTTAATACCACTAATTCAAAATCTAAATCCTATTTCTATAAGCTATACATCTGATATTCCTTCCTCTCTACAAAGTTTGTTAGACAAGCTTTTTACCAGCGCATTACCAAACAATGATTATGTTATCCAACTAAGTTGTCAGTACGCCTATACCTTAGCAACTCCATCAGGAGCGGTAACTAAAGACATAACAAAAATTTTGAATGACTCTTTAGTTACTTTATTACCTGTTAGGCTTTGCCCTAGGTTTAGTTATAGATTATCAGACAGGGGTAATAAAACTTCTGTAGTAAATGACTTTTCTACAAAAATCTTAGATTGGGCAAAAAGAAATTCTATAAGTACGTCAAAAGCATTTTATATTTTTAGACTAGAACTCTACTCATCTTTGGAAAATGAACAAGTACAGCCTGTTTTGCTATTAAGTAATCTTTGTTATTTGAACTAACCTATGGTATATTTTTAGATGTAACCAGCAATAAAAAATAAAACCCTCAAAATAAGGTAAGAAATTTATGCAATGGTTTAATAATTTAAAAATCTCCTTAAAACTTATAATGGGATTTGGAACCTTTTCCCTACTGATAGCTGCCCTAGGCTTTTTTTCTATTATGCGGTCGGAAGAAGTAAATGGAGTAGTAAAAATAATTGAAAAAAACTGGCTGCCTGCTGTTAGTTATATCAGTGATATGAATACTAACACTTCTGATTTTCGTATTGCTGAATTGCACCATATTGCGTCTGTAACCCCTGAAGAAAGATCTATTTATGAAAAAGATATGGTTCGGGTAAAAAACTCATTTGACCAAAATGATAAAAATTATACTGCACTGCTTACTAACAAAACAGATGAAGAGAAAAGAGCGTATGACGAGTTCCAACAAAAATGGAAAGCTTACTTAGTAGAACATGAGAAAATACTAGAACTTTCCCACGAAAATAAAGACGATGAAGCCAAAGCCTTACTAAAAGGAAAGTCTCAGCAGATTTTTGATGATTTTAGTAATAAGCTTTTAGATATAATTAAATTAAATAGACAAGGTGGTAAAGAAGCAAGCGAGCGTGTTGATAATATTTATGATTCTTCTCGAACCTTAATCATGCTAGTCACAATCGCTTCAGTTATATTAGGGATAATAATTGCCCTATTTATCTCTTCTGTTATTTCTAAACCAATCAATGAAACGGTAGAGATAGCCGAACGCTTAGCTAAAGGGGAGCTTTCAGCAGAAATGAAAGTAACCTCTAAAGATGAATTTGGTCGATTAGCTGAAGCTATGAATAATATGACTGACTACTTAAGAAATATGGCAGGTACTGCTAGTTCTATTGCTGAGGGCAATCTTTCTAAAAACGTTGAGCCAAAATCTTCTCGCGATGTTTTTGGCAATGCTTTTAAGAATATGCTTGATAACCTGCGTACAATGGCAAATGTAGCAGATTCTATTGCTAAAGGTAATTTAACTATACAAGTAAACCCTCAATCCTCAGCAGATAGTTTTGGTAACACATTCAAAAGTATGCTTGACAGTTTACGTACTATTATTAGAGAGTTAAGAGAAAATTCCCAAGTACTAAGCTCTGCGGCAGAAGAATTAGTTGCAGTATCTACCAACCAAAGCTCAGTAATTACCGAACAAGCTAGTTCAATCCAAGAAATTACTAGTACTTTAGATGAAATTAGGGCTACTGTAGGACAGGCTAGTGATAAAGCAAAATCTGTAGCACAAGTATCAGAACAATCTCTAGAAATCTCTAAAACAGGCCAACAAGAACTAGAACAAGTAATAAAAGCCATAGGGAAGATAAAAGATCAAGTAGAAACCATAGCAGAAAACATACTTGACCTAAGCGAAAAAACAATTCAAATCGGTGAAATTACTTCGTCAGTAAATGATATAGCAGAACAATCAAACCTCTTGGCAGTAAATGCAGCGATAGAAGCAACAAAAGCAGGAGATGCAGGAAAAGGGTTTGGAGTAGTAGCAGTAGAAGTAAAGAATCTAGCAGCACGCTCTAAAAAAGCAACTACTCAAGTTCGCTCAATTCTAGCCGAAATCCAAAAAGCAGCAAATTCAACAGTACTAGTTACAGAAGAAGGAAGTAAGAAAGCAGAAAATGGAGTAGAACAAGTTTACCGTATAGGGGTAAATATCAAGAATTTACACGAGGTTATTCTTGAATCTTTCACTGCTGCTAAACAAATAGCATATGCTTCAACCCAACAAGTAACAGGGATTGAGCAAATCACTATAGCTATGAAACAAATAAACCAAGCTACTAATGAAACTGTAGCAAGTGCTAAACAACAAAAGGCAACGGCTCAAAACCTTAGCCAACTAGCAAATAGTCTGAATAATATTGTTCAAAAATATCAATTATAAAAAAGCTTTTCGCTCTAATGTTTTTTGTGTTTTCTGTGTTTCCTATGCTTTTAAGGATTCTAGTACTTTTATTTTTTACCTTGAGCAATTTTTATTGCTTCAGGTAATGTGCGTAGGTAGAGCATAGATATAGTACCAAATATTGGGCCAACTGCTAGAATCATAAAGGCATATTTCCAACCAATAGAATCAACTAGTATAGGAATTAGTTTAATTGAAACCATTGTTAGCAAAAACCCTAGACAAGTTTGTAATGTCAAGGCTGTGCCAATATATTGAGCTTCGCCTAGTTCAGTAATACAAGTAGAAAACTGCGCCGAATCAGCAACCACACTTGCCCCCCAAATCACAGCTAAAACTAGTAAAAAAATAGGGTTAGCATCATAGAGTAGCCCTATAGTTAACGAGCAAACCCCACTAATAATCATTGCTGCTGAGGTTATTACAGTTCTACCAAGACGATCTGCAAGTAAGCCAGCAAAAATACATCCCAACACCCCAGCACCAATTACTAAAAACGACCCTACTTCGGCTAAAATAGGAGCGGCTGATTGTTGCTTAAAACTTGCTCTAAGCATTACTGGAAACCAAGTCCACATTGCATATAACTCCCACATATGCCCCAAATAACCTAAATTAACTAGTCGCACCCCAGGATTACTAATAATTTTCTTTACTTGCTTAAAATCAAATTTTGCTGCTGGTAAACTATAAGTGCTATCTTTAACAAAGAAAAACACTATTGCGGCTGCAACAACCGCACAAATCGAGACTAAAAAGGAGTTATACCGCCAACTAGTAAAACCAATGACATTTATTAGATAAGGAAAAGCTTTACCTAAAGTAAGTGCCCCAATTAAAACACCTATTGCTAAACCTCGTCCATAACGAAACCAAGTAGCCATTATTTTCATAGCTGGAGGATAAACACCAGCTAAACATATTCCGGTTAAAAACCTTAGGATAATTGCCAGGTCAGCATTTGTAGCAAAAAGTGCTAAGACTAGATTAAACAAAGCCCCTAGTAATGCAGAAATAACTAGAAAACGTCTTGTGTTAATTATGTCTGGTAGGTTAAAGATCGCGCTAAATAATGTTCCAACTACAAACCCTAATTGTACTGCTAGTGTCAGCCAAGTCGCGCTTGATTGGCTTAAATTCCACTCAATTTGTAAGGCCGGTAACATTGCTGCACTACTAAACCACAGGGTCATTCCTAGCAGTTCAGCTATTGAGAGTAATATTAATGTTTGCCATTGCAGAGAAGTATAGCTAGTATTTTCACTCATTAAAATAATAAAATAATTTATTTTGCGTGTTTTTTAGCGTTTGAGGAATTTTCCTATAATCTAAACTGGGTTATTTTCCCCAATTTGCTCAGTTTGACCATTATACCCTATCTAAATCTAGGGTTTAAGCCTTGGTATACCTTTTGCCTAAACAAAAAGCAAAACCCCTAGTAGTAAGGCTTAAGAAAGGAGAAAGTATGAAAATCCTAATTGCTACTGATGGATCTATTTGTAGTGATGCGGCTGTTAAAAGTGTAGCAGAACGTGAATGGCCAAAAGGCAGTGAGTTGCGAGTGGTGTCTATCTTAGAACATTCCTCTTTAGAATCAATAACTGCGGGTGAATACGCTTTTAAGCTCGATGAAATCCGCGAAGAAGTTCGACAAATGATCAAACAAATTGCTTCTAGTGCAGCAGATACATTATCAAACCCTAACTGTAAAGCCTCTTACATAGTTCGTGAAGGACTAGTAGCACAAGAAATTCTCGAAGAAGCTAAGCAGTGGGGTGCTGATCTAATTGTAGTTGGCACACACGGCAGAAAAGGTCTTAGTAAATTCTTACTCGGCTCAGTTGCTCAAAAAATAGCAATTCATGCCAACTGTTCAGTAGAAATTGTGCGTAAGCCCCAAGAAAATGCAGACTAGGCACAACCCTGTGTGGCTTATAGCCAAACAAATTAATTCTAAAGAAAAAGGTAGGGTAACTATATGAAAGTGCTAATTGGCTATGATGGCTCACAAAACGCTATAGCAATGATAGACGACCTAAAGCTAGCAGGACTTCCTTCTGATACAGAAGCTTTAGTAATGTCTGTGGCGGAAATGTGGCTAGTCCCTCCTCCTAGCTATGGGCTAGCCCAAACAGATTATGTTGAAAGCTTTCAACTAGACATTCGTTTAGCCAAAGAAATTGCTGAAAAAGGTGGTACACAACTTAAAGCACATTTTCCTACTTGGAAAATAACGATTGAATCTACTATTGGCTCACCTGCACGCGAATTATTAAAAAAAGCCTCTGAGTTTCACCCTGATTTGATTGTAGTTGGGTCACAAGGACTTACTACAATAGGACGACTTCTCTTAGGTAGCGTGTCTCAAAAAGTAGCAACAGAGGCTCATAGCTCTGTGCGTATTGCCCGAGGACGGTTACAAGAAACTAATGAGCCAGCTAGAATAATCATTGGTGCAGATGGCTCACCAGAATCTAATGAAGCAATTCGCTCAGTAGCATCACGTAAGTGGCCAAGAGGAACCGAGGTAGTGTTATTAACAGCAACAGGGAAAATTCCTGTAAATGAATATAAAGCTATGATTGGTGCGCCTTTAGAAAATGTCCCTCCTGAAGATCAAGCGCGGCACGATGAACTAATTAGCATCAAACGAGTTTTAGAGGAAGCGTTAGAAGCACAATTACGCGCACAAGGGCTGTTTGTTTCTACCATAATTAAAGAAGGCGATCCAAGAAAGGTTTTATTACAAGAAGCAGAAAAGTGGGGCGCTGATGCTATTTTTATTGGCTCAAGAGGTTTTGGCAAAATAAAACGTCTTGTGCTTGGCAGTGTATCAACAGCTATTTCTGCTCGTGCTCATTGTTCTGTAGAAGTTGTGCGATTAACAGAAGAAAATCAAAACCCACTATGAAAGGACATAAAAGGACATAAAAGCACATTAGAAGTTTTAATTTCTCTATAACTTAAATAATTTAATAGTCTAAGAAAGGGCAGCTTTAGTGGTATTAGTGCTGCCCTTACAGGCATTTTTCAAAATAAATTAGTAGCAAACCATTTGCAAAACTTAAACCTCTAAAGCTACATTGTTAGCTAAATGTCTTGTTAGCTAGTAAAGTAAATTCTTAAAGAGAATTATGTGTGCTAATGGAGAAAAGTGGCTAACACCAGTCATCAGTTTCTAAACAAAAAATCCTCCAGATAGCATATTTTCATACTTAGTAAAATATCCCTAAAATACTTATTTTTCATCAAAAGTATTAATCTAAGCCATTCAAAAACATACTAGGAGACAACTATGAGACAATCAGGAGACAACTATGAGTAAGGCAGAAAAAAATAATTCAACCAAAGAGACAAACTACTATAAACGAGGTAATGTTTACTATGATAAAGGTGATTATGACAAAGCAATTTTAGATTTCACTAAAGCTTTAGAACTAGAAGTTGAAGACAAAAGCGAGCTTTATTACTTACGCGGGGATTGTTACTATGAGCAAGATAACCAGGATGAGGCATTAGCGGATTTTAATAATGCTTTAGAACTTAATCCAAACCTTGTTGATGCTTACGCTAAACGCGCTTGGGTACATTACTATAAAAATAATATAGACCTCTCTTTAGTGGATTTTAGCAAAGCCATAGAACTAGACCCTAAAAATGATTTTGCTTATAACGGACGCGGAAATGTTTATCATGATCAAAATGAGCTAGATAAAGCTTTAGAAGATTTTACACAGTCTATAAAACTTGCCCCTACTTGGTTTGCTCCTTACTGTAATAGAGGTAAACTCTACTATGACCGCGATGAGCTAAAGCTAGCATTGACTGACTTTAAGAAATCAGCAAGACTCGACCCTAGCTATAATCCTACTTATGACTTTTTAGGTGATATATATTATGACCAAAATAAATTGACAAAAGCACTAGAAAGCTATAACCAATCCCTAAGTCTAGACCCTAAATATGGTGAAAGCTACTATGGTCGTGGTTGGATCTATAAAGATAGGGGTTTGTTAAATAAAGCATTAGTTGATTTTAACAAAGCTATTAAACTCCAACCAAGTGATGCTTATAACTACTATGCTAGAGCAGAGGTTTATAGCGATAAAGGATTGATAAGCAGAGCATTGCTGGATTTGCATAAAGCAATAGAGCTTGATCCTAGTTTTCATATTGCTTATTGTAAACGCGCAGATATTTACTACGACTTAGGTAAGCTTGATAGAGCGTTAGAAGACTATAATAAAACCCTAGTACTTGACCCTAGTACTACTAATGCTAACTATAATCGTGGCTTAATTTATCAAGACCAAGACCAATGGGAACTGGCTTTAGCTGATTTTAACAAAGCTATTGAACTTGACCCTGAAAATGGTGACACTTATTTCTATCTTGGTTTAACCTACAAAGAAATAGGGCAGCTTGATAAAGCTTTGACTGCCTTTGATAAGCACATTTCAATTAATGGTGACTGTACTAGTACGTACTCACAATGCGGGCAAATTTATAGTCAACAAGGAGAAACGGAAAAAGCTTTACAGGTTTTTAACAAAGCTTTAGAACTTGATAAAACAAATAGCGAAGTTTACTTCTATCGTGGCTTAATTCACTATAACAAGCAGACTTGGGATTTAGCCTTATCAGATTTCAATAAAACATTAAAATATGAACCCCAACATCCTGAAGCACTGTACTATCAAGCTTTGGTTTATCGACAACAGGGTAAGCTTTATAAAGCATTAGAAAGTTTAAACAAATCGCTAAAATATCAGCCTAAAAACCCTGATGTATACAATCAGCGCGGCTTGATATATGAACAGCTTGGTAGAAGGCTAAGTGCAAAAGACAATTTCCAAAAAGCTGAAAAACTAATCAAGCTGTAGGGGCGAACAGTTCGCCCTCTTTGCCTGATGTTTAATGATGTTTAAGAAGGGCGAACACATAGGTTCGCCCCTACATTTCATTATTCCTGATAATGTCTATTAGCTTTTATTTCAGCTTATCTTTGTTTCTCATAACATTGACGTAACAGTATCAAGCCATTAAGATTACAAAAATTACCCATTAAATTCCAGGAGATTTACTAGTGAAACGAAGTTCTTATCTTTCTCTTACATTTCTTTTTCTTATTGCTACAACTATTATTGGGTGTGATCAGGCTGAAAATCACATTATTAAGCAGTTACACAGCCTAGACTCTACTAAAACCGAAACTGCCAAACCAATTCCTATTGACCCAGTAGCTACTAACATCAATGCTAATCAGATGTTAGAGCATGTTAAAAAACTTGCTTCTGATGAGTTTGAAGGCCGTGGCCCTAGCAGTAAAGGCGAAGAGCTTACTATTAAGTACTTGTCAGACAATTTTCAAAAATTAGGACTAAAACCAGGAAATCCTGATGGGACATTTTTCCAAAAAGTCCCTTTAGTTAGTTATAAAACAGATGACAAAGTAGAAATGAAATTTTCTGCTGGAGATAAAAACTTAAGCTTAAAATTTCGCGATGATTTTGTTGCTTGGACTCGTCAACTAACCAACACAATTAATATGGATGCTGAGTTAGTTTTTGTTGGTTATGGTGCTCAAGCTCCTGAATTTGGCTGGGATGATTTCAAAGGTGAAGACTTAAAAGGCAAAGTGCTAGTAATGTTAATTAATGATCCCCCTTTACCAGATGATAAAGTGTTTGGTGGTAAAGCTATGACTTATTATGGACGTTGGACTTATAAGTTTGAAATGGCTATGCAAAAAGGTGCCGCAGGTTGCATTATCATTCATGAAGATGGGCCAGCAGGCTATCCTTGGGAAGTAGTAAGAAATAGTTGGGGAAGCGGTGGTTTTACTATAAGTGACAAAAATAACAATATGTCGCTTTGCCCTGTAGAATCTTGGATAACATTTCCAAAAGCCAAAGAGATTTTCCAAATAGCAGGAAAAGACCTAGAAACCTTAAAAAAAGAAGCACTTAAAAAAGAATTTAAACCTGTACCCCTAGGCATTAAAGCTTCTGTAAACTTAAAGAATGAGTTTAAGAAAGTTGAATCAAACAACGTAATTGCTAAACTAGAAGGCAGCGACCCAGAACTTAAAAATGAATACGTAATCTTTACCGCTCATTGGGATCATTTTGGAATTGGCCAACCTGCAACAGATAAAGATGGTAAACCAATTAATGATGACAAGATTTACAATGGTGCAAAAGACAATGCTACTGGGACAGCAGCCCTTTTAGAACTAGCTAAAACCTACTCTAAGCTTGCTAATGCTCCTAAACGTTCTTTACTATTTTTAGCAGTTACCGCAGAGGAACGCGGTTTATTAGGTTCAGCTTATTATGGACAAAACCCGCTTTACCCAAATAATAAAGCTGTTGCTGTTATTAATATGGATAGTATGAATGTAATTGGCAAAACCAAAGATATTATTGTAGTTGGTTTAGGCAATTCTACATTAGATGATTATGTTAAAGGTGTAGCAGCAAGCCAAGGAAGAGAAGTTAAGCCTGATCAAGAACCTGAAAAAGGCTATTTTTATCGCTCAGACCATTTTAGTTTTGCTAAACAGGGTGTCCCTGCCCTAGATGCTGGTGCAGGAAAAGTATTAGTTGGTAAGTCAGAAGAAGAAAGCAAAAAGATTTTTGAGGCTTATACTACAACTGATTATCATAAACCTTCAGATGAAGTTAAGCCTGATTGGGATCTTAGCGGTGCAATTCAAGACCTACAACTACTTTTTCAAGTAGGACTTGAAGTAGCTAATGCTAAGGAAATTCCTACTTGGCGTGATGGTACAGAATTTAAGGCCAAACGCGAAGAATCATTAAAAGCTGGCAAATAATTATGTAGGGGGCAGATCTATGTGTCTGCTCTCTTCTCTTCTAATAGAAAGGACACATTATGGTAAGAAAAATTACTAACCTTTCAGCTTTAATTGGGGCTGCTCGTGGCGACAAAACTGTAGATTTAGTACTGCGTAACACACAACTAATCAATGTCTTTTCTGGAGAGATTTATCAGACTGATGTAGCCATTGATAATGGTGTAGTGGTTGGCATTGGCTCTGACTATCGAGGGCAACAAGAAGAGGATTTGAAAGGCTTATACCTCTCGCCAGGTTTTATTGATTCTCATGTGCATATTGAAAGCTCAATGGTCACAGTCCCACGTTTTGCCCGTGCAGTAGTTGCACGAGGGACAACTTCTGTTATTTGTGATCCTCATGAAATTGCCAATGTCCTAGGGCTAGAAGGATTAAGGTTTATGATCGATTCTAGCCAAGGTGTTCCTCTAAATGTGTTTTTTATGTTGCCTTCTTGTGTTCCTGCAACAGGCTTAGAGACTTCAGGCGCTGCACTTTCTGCTAAAGACCTAGCACCATTTATTAATCATCCGCAAGTTTTAGGACTAGCTGAAATGATGAATTTTCCTGGGGTAGTTAATGCTGATCCTGATGTAATGGAAAAACTAGCCCTAGGTTCAAACAAACGCCTAGATGGACACGCACCTGGACTATCTGGGCTTGCACTTTGTGCTTATGTTGCTAGCGGAATTGCTTCTGACCATGAATGTACCAGTATTGCAGAAGCAAAAGAAAAAATGCGTGTAGGAATGTATATAATGCTCCGCGAAGGGACTGCGGCAAAAAATCTTTCTGATCTTATGCCTCTTGTGACACTTGAAAATGAGCGTCGTTGCTTATTAGTAACTGATGATCGCCATCCTAATGATATTTTAGAAGAAGGTCATATAGATTTCCTTGTCCGCACAGCAATTAAAAAAGGAATGCCTCCGCTTAGTGCTATTCGTATGGCAACACTTAATGCTGCTGAATACTTTCGTATTGATCGTACTGGTGCTATTGCTCCAGGTTATTTTGCTGATTTAGTTGCATTTGACTCATTAACAGACATTCAACCCCGTCGAGTTTACAAAGATGGTCAACTAATAGCTCTTGATGGTCAGTCGTTGCTACCAGCGTTAGATAACCAAACTATCACAGCAAAAAACTCTGTAAATATTGGGACACTACGCCAAGAAGACTTTTTAATTGCGGCACTTGGCCACCGTGCAAGAATAATTGGACTAGGAAAACATCAACTCTACACCGAAGAGTTTGTTACTGAACCAACAATAAAAAATGATTATGTAATTTCTGACACTAAGCAGGATTTGCTAAAAATCACTGTAGTAGAACGTCATAAAGGTAGTGGTCGACGTGGAATTGGTTTAGTACGTGGCTTTGGGCTGCAACGCGGGGCACTAGCGGCTTCTGTTGCACATGATTCTCATAACATTATCGCGATTGGGGCTGACGATGAAAGCATTTATCGTGCAGTAACCAAAGTAGCGGAAATGCAAGGCGGTATTGTGGCAACAAATGGAGATAAGGTAGAAGCGGCTTTAGAGCTATCAATTGCTGGGCTAATGTCGAATCAACCAATTGAAAAAGTAAGTGCTGATATGAATGAACTTAAACGGGCTAGTGGTCGCTTAGGATGTGCCTTAGAAGATCCATTTATGACAATGTCTTTTCTAGCTTTACCTGTAATTCCTAAACTGAAAATTACAGATCGTGGTTTAGTAGATGTAACAAAATTTGCCCTAGTAGACCTTTTTGTCACAGACTAAATTAAATTGGGAAAAATTATAGAAAACACAATACCTGACGAAGTTATTACTAAACTCAACCAAGTAAATAGTTTAGTGGTTTTTACTGGCGCGGGTATTTCCTCTAGTGCTGGAATTCCTACCTTAACTGGGCCAAGGTGTTCACCAATTTGGGAATACAACTTTATTAATGATTTACTTTCAGCAGAAAAAATTCCTGGTAAACATATATTACACTTACGGTTATTAGATAATTTATTAGAAAAAGTTAAAACTGCACCCCCTACGCTAGCACACTTAAGTTTAGCTAAAATAGCTAATAAGTTTACAAACTTCCATATTGTTTCACAAAACTTTGATGACCTACACCAGCGTGCTAATTCCAATGGTTGCTTAATGTTGCATGGAGAGATTACAAAAACCCGTTGCTTAAATTGTAATTTGTTAGAAATTATTGAGACTAACTATAAAATGCATTGGCAGACTAAATGTAGGTGTGGTGGGGCTTGGCGACCTGACTTACTTTTATTTGATGAAGCGATGAGTGAAAAGCTTTGGCAACAAGCTGAAAACTTAGCTCAAAGCTGTGAAATGCTTGTTGCTATTGGTAGTTCTGGTCAAGTCTTACCAGGAGGGCTACTCCCAGCCATTGCTCGCCGTCGGGGAGCTTTTTTAGTAGAGATCAACTTAATTCCTACAGAAATAACACCTCACTTCCATTTTACAATCTTAGGTAGTAGTGATGAGGTTGTGCCTAAAATGTTTTAGGGAAAACTATTTCATAGGGATTAATAAATGAAACTGGCTACCTTTGCCTATGCCTTCTGACTCTGCCCAAATTTGTCCATGATGAGCATCAACATAGTTTTTGGCAATAGCTAAACCTAATCCTGTGCCACGAGTACTAAATTCAAACTTTCCTGAACTATGATGCATAGGATCTGCCCCTGTATAAAACTTATCAAAAATTCGCTCTAACTCTATAGCCTTAATGCCGATACCGTTATCTTGGACAATAATATGAATAGATTCTGACTCTACGCTTAAAGTAATATTTATTTCTCCACCATCTTGAGTAAACTTTATTGCGTTTTGTATCAAATTTAACATTATTAGTCTGATTTTTTCTGGATCAACAGATACGTTTGATATTTGACCTGTTGAAGTTAAGCTAAGTTTTTGGTTACGCCGTTCAACAAAGCCGCTTAGATCCCTAGCTACTTCCTCAACTAAATCTAAAAAATTAACTAAAGTAGTTTTAAGAATAATTTGCCCTTCTGAGATCTTAAGCATCTCTAAAATATCATTAGCAATAACAATTAATCGATCAACAGTACGTTGACAAACAGATAAAGAACGTTGTTGCATTAGAGTCAAGGTGTCAGAAGGAGCACTTAACAAAACATCATGATAGCCTTTAAGAATTGTTAGAGGTGTACGCATTTCATGAGAGGCTAAAATCACAAAGTTTGTTTTCATTTTGTCTAATTCTTGTAATGTGCGGGTGATTTCCTGTTCATTACGGTAGAGTTTTTCTAGCTCTCCATAAAGAGCAGCATTTTCAATTGCTACTGCGGCTTGATTAGCTAAAGCCTCTATAAGCTGGCGATCTAGTTTAGTAAATGGTGGGCGACCAATGCGACGACGTACATCTAAAACACCTACAACT
>JAHFUF010000474.1 GCA_023265235.1 Blastocatellia bacterium | reverse complement strand
TACGTTGGTTTGGCCAAGAAGGCAATCTTATTCTTACTCCCTTAGAGAAAGAAGCCCAGGAGAAAGAACAGGAGCGAGCACAGAAGGAAGTTGAGCGAGCACAGAAGGAAGTATTAGCAGATAAATTAGAGAAATCAGACCAAGAAAAAGAAACCTTGGCAGAAAAGCTAGCTACTATTAATGCTAAGTTACTAGCAATGGGGATTGATCCAGATAAACTTTAAGGAAAAAACATCAAAGCTCTTTGTATATCTTTTGTATATCTGTTATATATAAACATAATACCCTAATAAAATAACGTAGTAGTAGTAAATTTACCTGTACTCAACAAACTGTTAGGGCTATAACTATTAATTATTATAATAACCTATAGGTAGTGCCATTTTTGGGACTATGAGTTTTAGCATATTTTGCTTTTCTCATTATCTATAAAGCCAACTAAATCAATAAGATTAAAATTTAGTTGATTTTATAAAAAAGTGGTGCCAAAATTGGGACAACATTTGCAAAAAATCATCTAAGTTTGTCTATAACTACTGTATATACAAATAATTAACTTGATAAAAATTTAAGTGCCATTTTTGGGACAACATTTCTAGAAATAGCAAAAAATTACCTTTAGATATATGAAAAATAAACTAGTTAATTGTAGTCCCAATTTTGGCACTACGATGACCAAAATTCTCTATATACTTATTATTACTTATATTAACCAGTATTTACAATAACTTATAGGTAATTAGATAGTACTTCAATAAAATATCATCAATAAAAATACTCTATTTTATACTATACAACCAAAAACTTTATAGAATTTATAAGCTTTATAGAAAAATACTAATTATTTTACATAATGAAAATAGCATAAGAATAATAAATTTAACCACTGCTGTTATTTGTTAGGTAATTAATTTATTGATAATCAAGGGGATATAGATATTACTGAGAGGCTTTGGGTATTATCGAGAGATTTTGTCTAATCTCCTAAGATACTCACTAGTAATAAAGCCTTTATTATCAATCTGTGAATATTTTTATCGCTTAAGAAATGTCATTATCAAAAATAATAATAAGAGAAGAGAAAAACATACAGTTTTTGTTATAACTTATTTATATTTAATAAATTAACAGGATTATTAAAAATGATAATGACAGCAAGGGATATTCATTATCATAACCTATATACTATCTATATAAATGAGTTATTAGAATTATTATTTTTAATAATAAATAGTAGTAACGCTATATAGTAATATGATCTATGTTATTTTTAGATAAAGCAGGTTAATAATTGGAGAAACCTGAATCTATTAGCAAGTTGCTCATTATCTCACTGTTTTGTCACTGTTTTAATGCCTTTACTTAAGCCTTACTTGAGCCTTACTTGATTAAGTCGCCACCCAAAAGCAATAAAAGCCAATAAGCAAATTAGTCCATCAATAACTGATTGTTGTTAACCATCTATTAGCCACCATAACAATTCAGCGAAAGAATTAAATAAGCACAGGGCTAAGACTATAGAGAATTATGGGTGGCTATAGCTTAGAACAAAATGATTTTTGTTATGGCACAGGATTTGATATAGAGAAGGCTGGCAGATAAGAAAGAAGGCTATGGTTGTTCTGAGTCGCTTAATACAAGTCTAATACAAATAAAAAGTAGGAGTAGCTAAATATGATAGGCACGGCAGAAATATCAAGAAATAACTCTATAGAATCTATGTCACTGTTAACAATGACTACAGACCAGATTAATACTATAAATCAGGTTAATGGTATTAATAGTATTAGTGCTGTAAATCACAGAAATCATAAAGAGCATACAAATCACACAGAGCATACAGATACGGCAAATAATAGAAAATATAAAAGGGTAGTGCTAAAAACCACTCTGTTTGTGCGTAGACCCTTCAATCATATTAGCTGTAGAAAAGAAGTAGAAACATTGAATGTATCGGCTCAAGGATTACTAATAAGCTCTAGTTTCCCATTGGAAATAGGAGAAGAAATAGAAATCACTAATCAAGGGTGCAAAGTCAGAGCAATTGTCACGGTTAAGCATACCTATCTAGACACCAACACAGGTAAGTACTTGATTGGCCTAGCTATTATAAGTAGCCCTTGTTGCTGGCTAGTAATAGAAGGACAGTCGCACCAACCATATCAACAACGGCAACAATAGTAACAATATTAACAAGTATGAGGTTTCCTAATGAGAGAAGATTTTAGTTGTTACGAAAATGAGCCAGTGAAACTAGGTCAGATAAAAGCAATAGCTCAGGGTGTTAAAGCTAGTAGAGGCGAGCAAACCACTTTACTAGATAATAGGTTTGTAAAGGATGTTTTGTTAAACGAGCTAAATGAGCTAGGCAAGTTAGATGAGCCAGACAAGATAGAGGGGTTTGAGAAGCCAAACCCCTTACCAGCAAAACCTCTATCTCCCTATGTGTTAGAGAGTGGTAGTAATGATATTAAAGAGCAACCAATAATTCATCAACTAAACTATGGACAGAATTATATTGGTAGAGATACTAGCAATGATTTGGTAATAACAGACAATCATATTTCCAGACTACATGCTATTTTGCTTATACATCTGGACAATAGAGCAGTGATTTTTGACTTAAGTTCGCTTAATGGAGTTGTTGTTAATGGTAAGAGAGTAACCGAAGCTCTGCTGACAATAGGTGATGAGATAACACTGGCTAGTTATTACGATTTTAATTTTAAGCTAGCTAAATCAGACCAAACAACTAAATCAGAGGAAATAGCTAAATCAGACCAAATTACTAATCAAGAGGAAACGGTTATCTAAAGGAAACGGTTAGCTAAATTACTAAATTACTAAATTATTAAATTATTAAACCATTAAACCATTAAACCATTAAACCATTAAACCATAAGATTAAATCATTAAATGATTTATTTTAATGCTGTTATAGATTTATAAATTTTATAAACTTAAACTTAAACCTTGATTAAGGACTAATAACTTTGAAGTAAATTAAAAGAAGGGAGGGTAGTAAATGTTAGAACCAAATATAAGTAGAGAACCACCAAGCAGTTATTTTCCAACAATGGAAGATAAATATGACGAAGAAGTAGCAACAGTTAATTCACATTTTGACGTAATTGACCCAATAGAAGTATTAAAAGCCACATCTTTTGAGTTTCAAGTAGCTTTGTTGAGGCTTATTCAGCAACTATTCCTTTATAGAAAAGAGCGTGGGCTAAGAACAGCCGCTTATCACAAGGACTGTTTATTAGTAACCAAAACCAGCACAGTCATAGATGTTTACCTTGATTTAGGTAGACACCAGGACGACCCTAAGTCTGGGAGCAAAGTCTTTCAAGCTGAATATATAGACGGCTCTTGGCAAGTAGCTTATTGCCAAAAAGGTCTTTGGATTCAAGAACTAGCACGAGTGGTAAAAAGCTATCAATTACAGTGTTTCGGTACTATTGATGATAGGAGATATTTTCCTTTAGTTCATAGGTAGTTATTTATAGACAATCAGACAGTCATCAATAGGCAATGACTAGTCACTGATAGTTAATCATTAACTTAATTAACTTAAATTAACTTAAATTAACTTAAATTAACTTTAACTTAAACTTAAACTTAAAGTCTAAAAACTTCAAAACTTCTATTTTAATGTAATGCGATGCTAGGTTAGTATTCTTAAGAGTAGTCTTTTTCTGTGTGGAAAATGCAAGTCAAAACTCATTATGCAATGTAATCAGTGTAATCAATACAGTCAATGCAATGTGCAATTGCAGTACACAATATGCAGTTAATGCAGTGAAATCTATATTAATCAGTAGTTAAGGAGATAGAGAAAGATGTTAAAGAAAGCTCAGATTTTGTTTTTGTCCATGTCAGTAATGACTATCTTAATGCTAATAGGGGTATTAAGTGTTTTAGCTCAAACACCTTCAGTCGCTTCAACCGCTTCAGCTTATTCAATCACTTCAAACACTTCAGCAGCTTCACAGCTAGACTTAGAGCTAGGATTAAATCAGCAAATTAGTCCTCAAGCTCAAGGCTCAACACCACAAATCACCAATGTTACTATCTTGCAAGCAGGTGATAATCCATTACTTGAAGTAGTCGGTAGCGGGTTTGGCAAGAATCCTAATCAATTAAAAGTAATGTTTAATGATAATGGCGTGCTAGTCTCACCCCAACAAGTAAAGAATAAAAAGGTAACTGTCCAAGTGCCAAATGTTAGTCTTTGTACTGGGCAAGTCCAAGTGAGGGTAATAGTAGGTACAACTAATTCTAATTCTGCTAGTTTTCTCTACCAAAAGTCAGCACCCATCATTTACACACTTAGCCCAGAGCATGTTCAACCAAGTAGCACTGTAGAGATAAAAGCAGACAACCTTGCTTGTGATCCTAGTAGCAATTTGGTTACTGTA
This sequence comes from Blastocatellia bacterium, assembly GCA_023265235.1. Classification (GTDB taxonomy): domain Bacteria; phylum Acidobacteriota; class Blastocatellia; order Chloracidobacteriales; family JADJPF01; genus JADJPF01. The sequence goes on along the minus strand of JAHFUF010000474.1, from coordinate 290 downwards.
AATGATGTGCTTGTATCAGTACTGGCAGTAAATATGGATAAGCTAACTATCCGTATTCCTGAAAGCCTCTCATCAGGAAAAGTAAAAGTGCGTTTAACTGTTGGTAGCCAATCTAGTTTACCAAAAGACTTTACCATTGATCCAAAGCCTAATAGCAACAATATACCAACAACTGGCTCAGATAATATTTTACGTTATTTAAGTACAGCACCAGCCGGAACTAGCTTTGCTCCAATGTTTTCTATTAGAGACAAAGTAAAAAACTTAAATAGTCCTAGTGGTGAAAGCTC
>JAHFUF010000032.1:13244-16234 GCA_023265235.1 Blastocatellia bacterium | reverse complement strand
AGTATAAATTTTGAAGCATTTGTATAAAATCAAAACATATATCTTGATTTTAGAAATGCTTACAAAGATATAGCATAATATTACTACTGGCTAAAAGTTAATCCAGCAGAATGTTCGCCAATGTCTTAACACTGCCAAAAATGGCAAGTCTGCCAAAAATGACAATATAAACACTGCCAAAAATGACAATTTCTATATTTGAAATCTGGAATAATTTTACAAACTAGTAGTTCTAAAAATTTATTGTATAAATCGTAACCTCTTTATTTTCTAATAAATCCATTAATATGACGCTTCTTTTTTTAATTCTTTCTACACACTTTATCTCATATTTATCTTAATTGGCATATTCCTTGAATTAGCAGAAAACAAAGAAAATAAATTAAATAAAGGAGAATTTAATATGCTATCGAGCTTAAATAGATCTAAAGTTAAACTAACCTCAGTTAAAACAAATAGTTATAGTCATACTTCTAATTTAGGGCTAGTAAAATTATGCGGAGTTTCTCAAGATACACATCTTTGGGGTGAATTTCATCAGCGTTTTAATAGTTACATTCAATTATATGTAAGAAAAGCTTGGAAAATGCGGATTTCTGCCATAAATGTTGACAACCCAAGCAGTAAAGAAACCCTACGTGATCTAACCCAAGATGTTTACGTAAAACTTTTAGATAGAGATCGCCAAGCCTTACGTAATTTCCAAGGTGAAAGTGAAAATTCTTTTCTTGCTTATTTAGCCAAAATAGCTAGTAATATTGTAGCAGAGTATTTTCGTAAGCAACTAGCAGAGAAACGTCGTGGTTATGAAATGTCTATGGAAACATTATTAGATGATGAAGAGTGTAATCAAGTAGGTAGCCGTGCATTAACACATAATTACCTAAGTATTGATGGAGAGGATTTATTTATTACTCAAGTAACAAGTCAACAAATATCTGAATTACTACAAAAAACTTTAATTGGCTCAAATTCAAAAAGAGATCTTTTAGTCTTCAAATTATCTGTAGTAGAAGGAATGACTTCAAAACAAGTAGTAAAAGCAGGAAGTTTAGACTTAAAATCAAGCAGCATAGAATCTATTGTGCGTAGGGTTAAAGGCAAAATACGCCAAGCATTAAAAGTTGATCAAAATAGCTCAAATTATTTAAAAAAAGCTGCTTAAAAATAAGCTCAAAACCTATAGAGAAATATTAAAGGTAGCCAAGAGACAAAAGTTTCTTGACTACCTTTTAATACTAGAGAATCTACCTGTATTTTTCCTTTACTCCTACTTAAGTAAGCACTTCACTAATAAACCACCAAGCTTTATTCTTAATTGCTGACCTTTTCAGCCCTATGTTATAATCTGGGCATTTAATTGGAGCATTTAAATTTAATCAAAACATTTAATCAAGGCATTTCATAGGAGGGGCTTATGGCGAAAAAGGTTTTTATTACCATCATTTTGTTCGCCATTTATATTAACACTATAGTTTTATCTTATAGTCAAACCCCCTTAACAACATCACTAGCACGAGTTGAACCTTTACCTAACTCTAGTTGGCTACTAATAAACACCGAGCATTTTGCTGTAATTAGCAACACAGACCCTGAAAGGGCTAAATTAATTGCTTATAAATTAGAACAATATCGCTATGTGTTTTCTTTATTAACGCCTAGTTTAGTAGTTACAGCACCGATTCCTACGCGTGTTCATGTTTATCGAGACAGTACTTCCTACTTAGCAGGACTCCCTCAAATAGAAGGTCAAGTAATTTCTGGCTACTTTCAACAAGGCTCAGATGTAATTTCAATCAATGACCTTTTTAATATAACTGATAGTGTTTCTTACCATGAATATACACATTTATTGGCTCGTACTGATAAGAATTATCCACTTTGGTTTTCTGAAGGTATTGCTGAGTTTTATGAAACCTTTGAAGTTTATGATAAACAAGTGCGTATTGGCGAGGTTACACCTAATAGATTAAATTTACTTAAGCTAAGTGATATGATCCCTTTGCAGAAAATGCTAAATTTTCGTGGTTATAACCAAGTATTAAAAGAGACTTCTTTAGATCTTTTTTATGCACAATCGTGGTTTTTAACACATTATTTGATGATGGACGATGAAAGGAGAACAAAACTAGTGGACTTCCTTAATCGTCAAGCTGCTGGTCAAACTGTTGAAACAGCATTTAAAGAAGCATTTAAGTATGACTTTGAAAAACTAGAAGAGAACTTAAAATCATATTTAACTATAGCCAAATTTAAAGTGTTTGTGTTTGATTTTGACTCAAGTAAAGTAGATAGCGATATAGAAATTATTTCATTAACAGAAGAAGATAAAATCAGTAAATTAAAAGAAATATCTAATCCTAAAATATCAATTACGTTACGTAAGACACCTAGCGAGAATAAAGCGGCAATAATTCCTAATTTTTCTGAACTTAGTAAAACTTTAACAATAAAATCTATTTTAAGCGACAGACCTGTTGGGCTAGGAGCAAATAATCCTGAACAAACAGCTAAAACTAGAGAAGCATTACAAAAATTTAACCTAGCTAACCAGCTTATTGAGGAAAACCAAAAAGATTCTGCCTTAACTCAGTATGAACAAGTAATTAAATTAGATTCTGAGTTTGCTCCTGCTTATATGCAAATAGGTAACATATACTCAGAGAAAAAACTCTACGATTTAGCACGCTTAGCCTATGAAAAAGCTCGTAGTGTCGCGCCTAACTATGCTGGTACTTATTTGAATTTAGCAGTTACACAATATGAACAAGGTAAAATAGATGAAGCAGAGAGTTCTTTTCGTACAGCACTTTCGCTTTATCCTTCTAGTGCTGCTTCTCATTTAGGGTTAGGTAACATATACTTGCAAAAGCGTGATTATGGGCGTGCTCGTAACGAGTTTAATAAGACCTTAAACCTAGTACGAAGTAAAGGATTAGAAGCACTTAATGCTCATATTGGTTTAGGGGCTGTATTTTTTTATCAAGGCG
>JAHFUF010000032.1:0-13234 GCA_023265235.1 Blastocatellia bacterium | reverse complement strand
GAAAAAGCCAAAGAGCATTATCAACTAGTAATCAAATTAGAAAATGATAATGGTGCTTGGCATCGAGCATATGGCGATAGTTGTTTGATGCTCAAACAATATGATCAAGCAAAGGTTGCTTATTTACGTGCAATAGAATTAAACTCTAAAGATACTAAAGCCAAAGCTGGCTTACAGTGGTTAGAAAAAAACGACGAATACTTACGCAAACAAGATGAATACTTACGTATCATTAAGCAAAGAAATTCAACAAAGCCTAAAACAGAACCTGCAAAACATAACTTAAAGTAATAAAGCGATAAAATGTTTTTATCGTTCATCAAAACTTGTGGTTTAACTATGCAAGTTAAAAGCCTCTAGTGACTAAAGGCTTTAACTTACATAGCTTGAGGGAGTAGTCATGCTATTAAAATCCTTAAGTAAAAGATGGATTACTATATCCTTTTTAGTTTTCTTAGCTGGTTTATACGTAACAGGAAAAGCACAAGAAATGGTGGCTGAACGTAAAAAAGCTCCTGAGCTAATCCGAGTTATCCCAGAACAAGCAACCCCTGGTACAGAAATAGAGATAGAAGGCTATCGTTTAGGCTGGCCACAATCAAAAGATATGCAAGTGGTTTTTTGGCAAAATGCTATTCCATATACTACTTATGCTACTGGTGGAGGTTGGCAAGCAAAAGATCTTGACAATGGCTTACAACAAATGAAAGTAGTGGTTCCTCAAGGGATTAACTCAGGATACTGTTCACTAGTAGTTGAAGCTAATGGATTTAGCAGTACTCCAATCCCACTAGAAATAAATTTATCTATTAGCCCTCCTACCATTACAGAAACTAGCTCTCGTTGGGTAGCACCTGGAGAAGTAGTTTGGATAACAGGAACAGGGTTTGGTATTTCTGATGAGATTGAACTTATTGATTCTAATGGACAATTTCACTACATTAACGCAGGCTCAACTTCTTCTGGTATTAAAACAGCATTTCCTCTACCAATGGAGATTAGTGAAGGAGAAGCTCTAGTTCGTATTATTGAACATCGTAGTGGTAATAATCAGCCAAGCAATCCAATAACTATAACTGTCAGTCGTGGCCCTGTTCCGCTAGAATTACTAGCTAATTGGCTTCCTAGCCTTGCTCCTGGCCAATGGTTAGATTTAGTGACTGCTAACTTTAAACCCTTAGAAAAAGCTGATAAAGCAGAAATACTATTTAATCAAGGCAGCCAGCCTTTTGTTGTGGAAATTCAAGGAAATACTTATCCTAGGATTTACATCCCTAATCAGTTATTACCTGGCAATGTTAAAATATCAACTAGAACTTGGTTAAAAAATAAAGTTTCTGTCTGGTCAGATCCTATTGATTATACACTGCTTGCTGAGCCAGTAGCACCTAATGTAATTAGTATGGAAATAGTTGGTTGGGATGAACCTATTTATCTTGGGCCAAATACGCCAAAAACTTTTAACTTACATAGTGGAGATACCCTGGTATTACGTGGTAATTTCCCTGTAGCTAATACCAACAGACTAAGATTAATTTTAAAGAGTGATAATAGGAGCTTTACTTTAATACCTACTTTTCTTGATCCAGGAAGTATAAAAGTAAAACTGCCTGCTAATTTACCTACAGGAAACTGGGCATTAACTATTAAAAGCACAGAAAACAAAGCTTTTAGTAAACTACCAATACAACTATACATTAATTAAAGTATATTAGCTTATGCCTCAAGTAGTCGATCGTGCTTTTATCCGAGCATTAAAATATGATTATCTAGGAGAAGTTTCTACAGAAGTTAATTTTCTCTTACAATCTTATTTAACATTTAACCCTGAAATTGCTCAAAAAGCATTAGAATTTGCTCAACTTGAAGCAGATACTAGAAAAATGATTGGTATAGAATTAGCTAAATATGGCGTAAAAATGGGGCCGTGTTTATGGTTAAAAATACTATCTTTTGTTTTATTAATACCCATCAAACTAATCCTACCTACACAACTTTGGGTACACTTAATATATCGCTCTACCTTACATGCGCTTAAGCTATATGAGTCTCAACAACAACGGTGGGGAGCAATTAACCCAAAGTTTTTTGATCGTTTAGTTGACCATGAAGTTAAACAACGTGATTGGGCGCGCGATTATTTAGCTAAGAAAAAATAAGCCTTGTTTCTAAAAACTAAACCATAGTTAAATTCATCAAAAATATGCTAATATTGCAACAACCCAAAGCTAAACCCTATCAAAAAGAATAATGGATAAACCTGATAATTCTGTTAATTCTGAAACCTCTTCTCTTGTGTACACTAATTCTGAATTGGATGCTTTACAAGAATTGTGTGCCACAATAATTCAAAGTATTAATGTTTCAGAGTTTTTACAAACTTTAATTGAACGTGCTGGACAAATTCTGCAAGTAAAATCTGGTTCTATAGTAATGCCAGATCTAGATGGTTATTTACGTATTAAAGCTTATTTTGGCTTTAATGATGAAGACGCTCAAGCTTACGCACTTAAACCAAATGAAGGCCGTGGCGGAAAGATTTTTGTTTCTGGTAAATCACAAATTTTTTTTACCCCTCAAAATATACAAAATATTGACTCCCACCAAATTACTTGGCAAGAAAAATTTATATATACTATTGGCGCACCTATGGTAGATAGCTATAAGAAGGTTATAGGCGTATTATTCCTTAATGACAAAAAATCAGGTGAGCCTTTTAATCAACGAGACCTTAAATTACTGGAAAACCTTGCTAACCTAGCAGCCATTGCAGTAGAAAAACAATCTCAATTAGAAGAACTTAACCATCAAAAAGAAAGCTATCAACAACTCTCTGAAAAACTTGAAATAAGTTTAACAGAACTAAATGCAGTAAATGATCGGCTAAGAGAATCCAATACCTTAAAAGATGAAGTTCTTTCTATTTGTGCTCATGATGTGCGCTCTCCACTTACTTCTATTATTTCTTACGCTGAATTACTTCTGATAAGTAACAACTTAACTGATAAACAACAACGTTATTTAAACCACATTTATCGTAGTAGCGAAAAAATCAATAATCTGGTACAAAATTTATTAGTTCGTGCTCGCTATTTAGAAAGTAATGCCCCACTAAGGCTAGAATCTGTTTCAATAGCCAAAATAGCATTTGAAGCACTCCAACAAACAGAAGATCGTTTAGCCAATAAAAAAATACAAACAACTATCCTAGAAAAATGGCAAAAACCTATTCGTGCTGATCGTTTTAAGCTAGCTCAAGTAATGGATAATTTAATAGACAATGCTGTTAAATTTACTCCTGAAGAAGGTGAAATTAGAATTGAAATTTCCTCTAGTGAAGACAACCTAGAAATGGTAACTGCTTCTATTACTAACTCTGGAGAAGGAATTCCTTCTGATTCTTTACCTAGCCTATTCCTTAGGTATTTTCAAGTTACCCCTAGTAAGTGTCGTGGTGGTTATGGGTTAGGATTAGCGATATGTAAGCAAAATGTAGAAGCACATGGAGGAGAAATAATCGCAGAAAGTATTATAAATGAATATACTACTTTTCGTTTTACCTTACCTGTTGGAACACCTTATTTATTAACTCTTAGTAACAATTCCCATTTAATAGAAAAAATTAATCTATTATTACCAATAGAAGAAAAATGGGAGCACAAGCATGCTGAAAACGATAAAATATTATTAAATATGATTGCTAGTGAAATCCCTACTATGCTAGTTATTGACGGCGAGGTAGAAGAGTTAAATCTTTCTATGCTAATTTCTTTGCTAAGAAAAGAGTTTGACACAGATCGTTTACCAATAGTAGTTATTGGGGATAACAACCCATCAAAAGAACTGACTCTCAGTGCTAAATTCTTATCAAAATCTTTTACTTCAGCAGAATTCTTTTCATACACTTTAGGAAAACATGAAAAGACATAAGGGTTCATACTTACAACTATATTGATAGCTTGCATTTATCAACAGTTATCAACAAAAGGTTAAAAAAGAGGATTTGGTAAAGGCTTTCGTTTTTTGATATTAAATTTTATCTGTTTGCTGTTGAGCTAGGTTTGAAATATCCGCTATACTGTTTTCTTATTACTCAACAATAGTTTTGGAGGTAGTTTTTTTAAAATGATAAGGACATTAAGCGGTCTTTTTTGCGTTTTGCTTCTAATATCAATGTGCAAAACCAATTACGCCGCTCCTGATTTACCTAGCCAAGAGTCAGCACTTTGGAATAGGTTTCTAAGTAACTCAAACGATGTGATGATTAGTAGTCGTGGATTAGAAATCCACTATAAACAAATACCTACCAGTAAAATCGATACATCAGCCATTAAATTAGGTAATCCAAACAGCGAAACACGAAAATATCTTGCGAATTTCGCTTATATTATAATCAAAAACCCTATTAAAACTAATGCTACAACTCTTTTACCTGGAAATTATAACCTAGGGTTGCAAGAAGAAAGGCTTGGTTCAGGTAAATGGTTTTTTGCAATTACTGAAACTAATGGTCGGTCTCTAAGCCGTATTGAACCAGTGTTTGAGTCGCTAGCTCCAGCAATGTGTGCTCATGTAATGACCCTAGAACTAGATCGTAAGCCAGGTAGTAATTTACTTAAGATAAAAATAAAATTAAGTGACTTAAGTATTACTACAAAAGATGCATTAGAGCTATAATCTACCAAGATGCTTAAACTGCTAGCATTAACTTCTATAAAACCTCTTGTGTTTAGGCTTATCTCCCTAATAGTAATTTCTTCTGTTTTATTTTCCTTTGCTACTTGTAAAAAAGATTCTCGCCCTAGTCTGCTTATTTATTCTCCACATGGCACAGAACTTTTAGAAGTCATGAAAACTCGGTTTGAAGAAAAACACCCTGGAGTAGTAGTACGTTTTTTAGATCTTAGCTCTCAAGAAATCTATGATCGTGTCAATTTAGAACGCGCCAATGTCCAAGCTGATATTTGGTGGGGTGCTTCGGCAATCACATTTTCTAAGGCAGCAGAAGAAGATTTTTTTGAACCTTATCACCCTACTTGGGCAGAAAAAATCCCAGAAATTGCTCGTGATAGTCAAGATCGTTGGTATGGAACTTTTCAAACTCCTGAAGTAATTGTTTATAACCAAGTTGCGGTTAAACAAGAGGATATTCCTAAAGACTGGGACGATCTACTAGATCCTAAATGGAAAGAGCGTTTGATTATTCGTGATCCTGTCCGTTCCGATACAATGAGAACGATTTTTGGTGCCATGATCTTGCGCCAATGGCAAACAAGTCAAACCCCTGATGCTGGCTATGATTGGTTGCGTAAACTAGATGCAAATACCAGAGAATATACAGTTGATGGCACGGTGCTTTTACAAAAGTTAGCTCGTCAAGAAGGGTTAATTTCTCTTTGGGATTTACCTGATGTTGCATCAGCAATTAATCGACAAAAACTACCTTTAAGTTTTTGTATTCCTAGTAGCGGTACACCTTTAGTTATTGATGGAATTGCAATTATTAAAGGAACCCCTCAGCCTAAACTAGCTCAAGAGTTTTATGAGTTTGTTACTACAGAAGAAAACTTGTTACTTGCAGCCCGCGATTTCTATCACCCTCCCTTACGTACTGATATTGACAAAGCAAAACTACCTGAATGGCTAAGCAAAATAGAAATTAAACCAATGCCAGTAGATCAAGCCCTATACAAAACTAACATCCAAGATTGGATGCGATACTGGGATAGCCAAATTAGAAACCAAAACAACCGCTAAGGCTAGCCTCAAGGCTACTTTTCTCGTAAGATAAAAAGCAAAATTTTTCGCTAAGGCTTGCCTTTGACTAATCAAGAAATACATTTATCTTTATCTAACCTAAGTAAAAGCTATGGATCTGTCCAAGCTGTTAGTAACCTTTCACTAAATATCACTAGGGGAGAATGTTTAGCCCTCCTAGGGCCATCAGGATGTGGCAAATCAACTATCTTAAAGCTTATTGCTGGACTAGAACTACCTAACAATGGGCAAATTATTTTAGCTGGTCGTGATATTACTAAATCAACCCCTGAAACACGTAAGTTGGGGTTTGTTTTTCAGAACTACGCATTATTCCCACATTTATCTGTAGGCGAGAATGTTGCTTTTGGGTTAAATGCTCGTGGTAAAAGTAAATCTGTTATTAGTGAAAAGGTTACTTCAGCACTTGAGTTAGTTCAACTTCAAGGCTTGGCTAATCGTCGTATTCATGAGCTTTCTGGTGGACAACAACAGCGCGTAGCAATTGCTCGTGCATTAGCAATTGAACCAGAGTTACTTTTGTTAGACGAACCTTTATCAAACCTTGATGTTGCTTTGCGTACTCAAACAGGCCAACAACTTAGAGATTTAATTAAACGCTTAAATATTTCTACTATTTTTGTTACCCACGATCAAGCAGACGCTTTTGCTTTAGCTGATCGAATTGCATTAATTAATGAAGGACAATTACAGCAAACTGGTAATGCAATAGAAATATATTTTCACCCTAAAAACCTTTTTGTTGCCCGTTTTATTGGACATAGTAATTTGCTACCCGCCCGCTTAATTAAAGCTACAAGTAATGGATTAGCTGAATATGAAATCTCCTCAGAGTTTCATTTATTTGCTCCTAATGTGCAAAATGTGCAAAGTAAACCAGAGGTAACATTAAGAATTCGCCCTGAAGCTATTGAAATTACTAGCACAAAGCAAGAAACAAGTTTGTTAGCAAAAGTATTAAACGTGCGTTTTTCTGGAACAACAATATATTACTACTTAAAAGCCCAAGGTGTTGAATTAGAAGCAGTTAAATTAACTCCTCAAACTCCTTTGGAAATCAATTTCTTAAATGAATGTTGGATAAAAATTCCTCCAGATGCGATAACTGTTTTTTCATAAGACTATGAAAGATCGACCTATATTTATTTTCTTTTTAGCTATAGTTTTCTTTGTAGTGATTTGGGGAGTGCTTTATCCAAATTTCTCCATACTTATTACTAGCTTTCAATATAAAGGTGTTTGGTCGCTAGCTAATTATCAAGAAATTATTTCTAGCTCACTAATTTTACGCGCTACTTGGAATAGCCTTTGGCTCTCGGTTTTAACCGTGATTGGATCAGCTATCATTGGTGGTTCAATGGCAATGCTTTTTCACTTTTTGGAGTTTCCTGGCCGCAAGCTATTTTCTGCTCTTGCACCATTACCTCTCTTAATGCCTCCCTTAATTGGAGTAATTGCATTTATTTTTCTTTATGGTGAAAGTGGCATTTTATCTCGCCTAGTAGTTAAACTCTTGTCCTTAAGTAATCCACCTTGGCGATTAAATGGCTCAGGAGCAATTTTAGCTGTTCATATTTATTCATTCTATGCCTACTTTTATACTTTTATTAGCACTAGCTTAAAGCAACTAGATTATTCTCTTCTAGATGCTGCACGTACATTAGGAGCAACTCACCAACAAGTATTTTTTCGAGTGTTATTACCACTACTACGACCAGCATTAATAGGAGCAAGCCTGCTTACTTTTATGAATTCTATGGCTTCTTTTAGTGCGCCTTATTTGTTTGGAGGTGGAACACCTATGTTAACCCTTCAAATATTTAACGCTAAGGTCAATAGCCAATGGGAACTTGCTATGGCAGAAAGTATGGTCTTAGCCGTTATATCACTTTCTGCACTAATTTGGCTTACTCGTAATCAGAAAAAAACAATTGGTGGTAGCAAAGGTGTTTCTTTAACAACACGTCATGCTATTGAAAGCCCTGTCTTAAAGTTATTAGCCTTATTTGTTGGGATTATTACAGTTATTATAATTTTGCTTCCTCCATTAACCCTCCTTTTAATTAGTTTTGCTCAAGATGGTGCTTGGACAATGGAAATCTTGCCACCAAGCTACACCCTAGCTAATTACTTAAAGGTTTTCTTTAGCCAAAGCTTTCTTGAACCTGTCTATAATAGCTTAGTAATGAGTGCGTTAGCAGCAGGAGCAGCACTACTTTTTTCCTTACCTGCTAGCTATCTTTTTACTCGTACTAGTTTTTGGGGACAAAAAGTTTTAGTAATTTTAACTATGGTGCCTTGGGCATTGCCAGGAACAGTATTAGGATTAAGTTTTGCGGCTAGTTTTAATCAGCCTAAGTTTTTTAATGCAGGACTAGTACTAGTAGGAACATTTTGGATTTTACCAATAATCTATTTTTTACGAATTTTGCCCTTGGTGTTACGTAGCACACAAGCTAACCTAGAGCAAATTGATGAAAATTTAGAAAGTGCTAGCCGTAGTTTAGGAGCGACTTTTTTTTATACTTTACGTAAAGTTACAATCCCGCTCATTTTACCAGGAGCGATTTCTGGTACAGCACTAGCTTTCGCTACTGCAATGGGGGAATTTGTTACCTCTGTGATAGTTTATGTTCCTAGTAGTCGTCCAATTTCTATTGAAATTGCTTCACAGTTGCGAGCTTTTCACTTAGGTAATGCGGCTGTTTATGGTGTACTCTTAACCATTATTATTGGCATTAGTTTGATCATTGGTCGACGTTTGGCTACTTTGGAGTCAAACTACAATATTTAATTCTAAAGAAATTTTTAGCTATGATAAATACTGAACACGCTAAATCTAATAGATCTCCTATTTGGTTAATGCTATGGCCGCTAGCAATACTATTAAGAATGACTAACCTTTTTGGTGTTTTTGTTGATGGCAAAGTGTTTTTATGTGCGACAGATCCTTACTATCACTTAAGAAGAATCTTACTTACTCTAAATAGCTTTCCTAGTGTACCAGATTTTGATCCTTATTTGAATTTTCCAACTGGAGCACTTACACACTGGCCTTTTGGCTTTGATATTATAATGGCTGCAATAATATCTTTTTTAACATTAGGTCAGGCTGATAGTTGGTGGGTAGAAGCAATTGGCGCATTGCTTCCTCCTTTACTTGGTGGACTATTGCCACTTGTAGTTTACTTAATCATAGTTAATATTACTGATCAGTTTACAGCTTTACTAGCTGGTGTTTTAACAGCCTTTCTACCTATGGCAATATTTTTTTCTCAAATAGGAAATTTAGATCACCATTTCCTTGCAGCCCTGTGCCAAGGCTTATTTTGGCTTGCTTATTTACAAGCAAGCCAACAAAAAAGCAATATTTGGGCAATAATATCAGGAGTAGTTTTATTTATTGGGTTTACCTCTACAACAGAATTCCCCTTTGTTACTACAATTCACTGTATCTATTTGCTAATAGTTTGGTTCACAGTTAGCAATGAAAGACGTAACCAGTTAATTTTGATCAACCTAAAAATATTTACTTGTGCAACAATTTTATTACTTCCCTGTGTATTTACTTGTTATTTTGAACCCAATGGTGTAAGCCCTTTACTGGCCTCTTCCTGGTTTGGCTGTTTTATCCTTACTTTTTTATTAAGTATTTTTGCCAGTCAAAGAAAACTTGTCCCCTTAGCACTTTTGGTCACAGTTGCAATATTAGCAATTATTTTTATCTTCAAATTTGATTTCTCTTTGATTGTCAAATTATTAGCCGAAGCAAATCAAAGCCAAGGAAGTAACATTCTAGGATCTTCTATTAGGGAAAATCGCACAATATTATTTGATGGTTTAAGTTATCTTTTATATTGGCATTCAGGTTTTCTTTTGTTTTTACCAGTAATGATATTTTTGTTAATTCGTCGCCGTACTGAAGCGACTTTACTAATTCTAGTTGGATTAATAATTATGCAACCTCTTGCACTAACACATATGAGGTTAAGCGTTTTACTCCCTGTCCCATTTGCTCTAGCCAGCGCATTAGTCGCCAAAGAGGGCTTTACACTCACCAAAAACTATTTCAAAAATCGACTAGGAAAACCCATAGCAGTTATAATCACTCTGTTACTATTTTTACCTTCTATTAATGGTTTAGATTTTTCAAATCCAGCAATAGTAGTTAGCCATAGACCTTTTTTACCTCTCTACAAGAGCTTTAATTGGCTAAAACTACATAGCCCTAGCGTTAATCCTAATCAACCGGCTTACGGAATCTTAGCTAACGAGTGGGATTTAGGGCATTGGTTAATTTATTTTTCTGAGCGCCCTACACTTTCTTCCCCACTACTACATACTCCAGAATTAGCACAGGCTGTTTTTGATGCTGCAAAAATATTTGTTGAGCCTCCTGCTAAAGCAATAAAAACTTTAGATAGCCAAAAGTTAAAATATATTTTTCTTACTCCTGATGATTTTCTTTATTTAATGCAAATAGCTGGAGTAGAGCTACCAAAAGCCGATCAAGGCTATGATTCTCTCTATGGGCGACTACTGGCATCTTATGGTTTTCCTGCTGGGACTGTTACTCACCCAGCATTAAACCGTATTAGGTTAGTCTATGAATCACCAGAAAAATCAGAAGGGGAAGCTGCTCCGCCAACTTGTATGATATTTGAAGTAGTAACAGGTGCTCACTTAATTGGACAAGTTAAACCAAACGCGACAATAACCCTTAGCACTCAATTAAAAACTGCGACTAATCGTCGTATTCCTTATTCAGCAAACACTAAAGCTGATGAGAAGGGTAATTTTGATTTCATTGTCCCTTATTCTACTAGTCTTGATAGTAGCACTAGTGTTTTTGCTTCTCCCTATGTGCTAAAAACTGATGGACTGCTTACTAGTGTTAAGGTTACAACATCTCAAATTAGAAAGGGTGAAACTATTAAAGTTTCTTTTGAGCAATTTTTAACCGGAAAATAATATTAAAATTTTTTAATGTTGTGGCTCTAAGCTTTAGTAGCTTAAATCATTTGGCGACCATAAGGTTTAACAGTAAAAACAGGGCTTTTAGCAATGCGCACTACTTTTTCAGTTACACTCCCTAATAGAAATCGCTCCACCCCTGTTAAACCATGAGTAGCAATAACAATCAAATCACTTTGATGTTCTGTAGCAAACCTAACAATATCCATTGCTGCTCTACCTTCTATAGCATAAGTCTCTGATACTACTTTGTCTTCTCCTAATCCCTTAAGTAAAGTAGACAGGTTATCTAGTACTCTAGTTTTGATATTAACAGCAATTGAAGTTGTAGCTAGCTGGTCTACTACGTAAAAAGCAGGGTAAATTGGTGTGTCAATAATATGTAAAAGCTGTAATTTGGCGTGATAAAGCGTAGCTAACTCCATTGCATAAGCTAATGATTTTTTTGAGTGTTCAGAAAAATCTATTGGCACTAAAATATTTTTTATTATCGCGTCTGAATTATCTTTTGTCTGTTCAGTAACCTTCCCAATAGTTAAAACTGGGCAATTAGCAGTACGTATAACATTTTCTGCAACACTCCCAAGCATCAAATGACTTAAACCTTGTCTGCCATGAGTTCCCATTACAATTAAATTCATTTGATATTGATCTGCATAATCTAGAATCATCGAGCTAGCAGAAAGCGCAGGGAAGTAAAGTTTTTCTACCTTCATATTATCTAACGGGTATTTTTCCACTAGATCTTCCATCAGGTGTTCAGCATTTTTCCGCAAACCTTTGTATAACTTTTCTTGGTCTGGGGAAAAATACCCAGCATAGGTATGATTAACAATCGCATGTAATATATGAAGTTCAGCTTCAAAACGCTTTGCTAGGTCAACCGCATAGCTAAAAGCCTGTCCAGCACAATCAGAAAAATCTGTTGGGAAGAGAATTTTTTTTAAGTTAATCATTTTTTACTCCATAAGTTAAACTTTGTTAGGAAATCTTGCTAACTTAAATAAACGCAAATTATATGCCTAGCAAAATACTTTTATATAGGATTAAGTATCTTGTCTAAGTAGGTTAAAAAATTCTAACGCTCGATTTTCACTCCAATAACGATCTTCTTCATCAACTTGACCTCGTAAAAACCCCATATGCCCCCCATTAATAGGTGAGAGTAAAACCGTAGTAGTACTAAAACGTGCTTCTTCAAACATCTTAAAAGGAATAAAAGGATCATCCTGTGAGTGAATCACTAAGGTAGGGATTTTTATTTTATCCAGTAAACGATTAGAGCTAGCCAAGGCATAGTATTCTTCTACACTACTAAAACCATTACAAGGGGCAGTAAATAGCTCTTCAAAACGACGTAGGGTAAATGCCCTCCACTGTTGGCTAACATCATAGCGAGTTGGGTAAAATCGGTGATAACGCCTTAGACTACGATGTAAAACTCTTAAGAAATTCGCTTCAAAAAAATAGTTTGCTGGACAGTGCATTGACCTAGTTACCATGGCAAGATCAATTGGTGGAGAAATAGCGCAAATAGCTTTTAACTGAGGCGGAATGCTTTCCCCATACTCACCCGCTAGCTTTAAGGATTGATTTGCCCCCATTGAAAACCCTAATAAATATATTTCTGACAGTTGATCTAGTTCGATTAACTCTTTAACAATCGCTCTAAGATCGTCGCTTAACCCAGGGTGATAAGGGCTTGGGGAAAGATAATGTGTTCCACCTCCTCCACGCTGATTAACACGCAACACATTAAATCCTAATTTTATAGCTTTTATTGCTGTGCCAATCATATAGTGGGTGTTGCTAGATCCTTCTAGACCATGAGCCATTACTAAGGTGGCAATGTTTTTTCTATTTGGTTGCCAATGACAATGTGCTAACACTTTAGCTTCAGCATCAGTCTGAAAGATTCTTTCCTCAGTAAGATGTTCAGCGATAAATTTATCTCTTGGCCAAAAATGCCCAGCAAGTGTCATTAAATGCGGTTGTTTATATCGTGGATGTGGGATAAATGTTTTTTGCCCAACCTGAGAAAATATCTTTTGTAGTTTTTTTTGAGAATCGTGGTGTTGGTGTTTAGCGTTTATTACATCAATAGTCGTTTGCATGAGTTCCATAACAGTAGGATAGCCAGTAAAAAAAATCCCTAACAATTCATTAGAGTATTTTTTCTGGCTATTAAATTTATTTATTATCTATAACCCTTGATTACCAAGATTACCTGGTTTGTCGTCATCTCCAGGCTCACGGAGACTGTCAAAGTCAAAGTCTGGCTCCATTAATCCTTGTTTTTCACACTCTTGCAAGAACTGGTACATGCCCCAAACTAGTTGTCTAGCACGATTAGCAGAAGGATTTTCTTCCATTGGATCCATTGAGATGGCTTTGTCAAAATCTGCAGCGGCTTCTTCTAGACGAGAATTCATTAAGAAAACTTCTCCACGGTTGACATAAGCATCCAAGTTGTCTGGATCTA
>JAHFUF010000473.1 GCA_023265235.1 Blastocatellia bacterium | reverse complement strand
ATAAAGAGGTTAATAGGTGTTTTGCTAGAAGCTAGTACCAAAACTGGCACTAGGGTTAATCTATTGATAATTAACAGACTTAACTGATTTTACAGAAAATATTGGTGCCATTTTTGGGACTCAAAGCTTATAGGAGTAATTAACCACTAGTAATTTATGACTAGCTATTCATTACTAGTGACTATTTATCTTGTAATTCATATTTTGTAATTCGTAATCTGTAATCTGTGTTTATGCCTTATGGCTTAAGCTTTATAGCTTACGATTTAATAACTATGAATTTTACTATCGCAACACCTATTTGAGCCGTTGAAAGATTGAAGGTAATGGGCTATGAAACTGCTGTAACTGCCCTGTTACTGGGTGATGGATGGCGAGGTAATGAGCATGTAGTGCCAATCGCTTTAGTGGATCATGTTGGCTTCCGGCTTCCGTGTCACCTACAATCGGATGACCAATAGCTGCAAGTTGAGTGCGAATCTGACCATGCCTGCCCGTTTCAAGTGTTATCTCTAATTCCGTATAACGCCCCCAACGACGGTGCGTAAGGTAATGAAGAATCGCTACCTTGCCCTCACTAGGACGCGAAGCAACGTAAACCTTGTGTTGTCTATTTTCTGCCAGAAAATGCTCAAGTGTGCCATGCTCGGCGGGCAGTGCTCCTTCAATAATCGCAATATAACGCCGTACTGCGCACCGCCTTTGGAACTCATCCTGAAGTTCCTGCTTGGCAGCCTGACTACGTGCAAAAACCAGCAATCCAGAAGTCTCACGATCCAAACGATGCACAATAAAGATAGGCTTTTGCTTGATCTGCTGGCTAAGCATATCGCTAAGCAAACGATATGCGGTTTGCTGACGCTCTTGTTCTGTAGCAATAGTGAGCAATTTTGTTGGTTTATCAATGACAACTAGCGTTTCATCAATATAAATGATAGGTAATCGAGAGCTAGAGGGTTGCACTGATAACTTACTCTGCTTGTGTCGCTCCACCCTATCGCCAACCTGCAACATCATCCCTCCATTGCTTGTTATGTTGCCATTAACACTCACCTGGCCTAAACCCAACCATTGTTTTATATCTTTATGCGAGCAATCTGGAAATTGCATCCACAACCATTGCGTAAGTCTTAGAGGCTTTTCTATTAGTTTCATAGCTGGACTGGATTATAATTGGATTATGATTTGATTATAATACCGTACTTAACCCTCTCAATTTATGCTTTATAATTAGGCAGCGGATAATTTTGCAATAGAAATTTGCTCTAAAAGGCGAATGGTTAAACTAAGGCTGATATTGGTGATTTCTTGCTCAATATTCTTTAATTGGTCACTATGCCTAGCATTACCTCTATTACCTATAGTAGGATTACTAGCAATAAATTGTAACTGTAAAGTAAGATGATTTTGTGAATCTTTGCCATAAACAAGCACAATATTTAGACTAGAAAAGATTAAAGATAATTCGTCCTTTAACCTCTCACCAAATAGGTAAGGGTTTAGACCTTCTATTTTCTCTCTTTCTATTGTGTAAGTATAAATAAGCTTACTCATCTTCATCCTTGTTTATTTATAATTATTATTTGTAAAAACACTATGTTATTTATGCGGCTAATGGTGTTGGTGGCTCTGGCTCTGATGACTCACAGCTTTTAGCCTTAGCCTTGCGTCCTGTCTCATTAATTGACCGAATAAGCAAAGCTAACTCATCAACTTCTGTTTCAACTTCTGGTAACTTTGGCTCACACGTTAGCTCACATTCAATTAGCTTTAATAACGGTCTACTCATTTTCTTTCTTGGCATGGCCTTAGATTAGTATTTACTACAAGCTTAGTCAATAGCATAACTAAGCCCTGAAATACAAATAATAAAAAAATATTTAATAGAACTTCAGATATTCAATAATGCAAATATTCATCTAACTAATATATTGATTTTTTGAATATTTGAATATATAGTATTTCAATATACTAATCTTTTAGAAATTCAATCTTTTAGAAATGCAAGATATTCAAAAACACTAATGGGACAAAATAATGATAATAACAGTAGCAAGCTTTAAGGGTGGTGTAGGAAAAACAACAACAGCAATACACTTAGCAACATACTTACAAACAAAAGCTCCTTGTTTATTAATAGATGGTGATGCAAATAGAAGCGCAACTCTTTGGTCAAAAAGAGGAGAATTACCATTTAAGATTGTTGATGAAAGAAAAGCTCCTAAATACGCAAGAGATTTTGAGCATATAGTAATAGATACTTATGCTCATCCTAACAAAACAGATTTAGAAAGTATTGTTGATGGCTGTGATTTATTAGTTTTACCCACAACACCAGAATCAATGTCTTTAGATGCTTTAGTTTTAACAGTTACAGCACTACAAGAACTAAAAGCAACTAACTATAAAGTATTATTAACAATGGTTCCACCAAAACCTAGTATAGATGGTGAAGAAACCATGCAATTATTAAGAAAATCTAATTATCCAGTATTTAATACTGCAATTAGTAGGCTAGTAGCATTCCAAAGAGCTTCTATGGCTGGGCTTCCTGTTTATGCTATAAAAGATGGTAGAGCAGCACGAGCTTGGGACGAATATCTTTCTGTTGGAAAGGAAATTTTATAAATATGTCGGGTAAATTCAATCTTAAAGACTTGCGTAAATCTAGAACCCTACTTGAATCTAATCAGGCTAAAGAAGTTCTTTCTTCTGAAACAGAGGTTCAACAAAACTTTCAAGAAACTATTCCTACTATTCCTACTATTGCTACTAATACTAGCAATAATCCTAAACAAAGTACTGTTGGTATACAAAAAAGGGGTAGACCCGCTGTTGGAAAACGTAGTGATCCTAACTTCATAACTGCTTTAGCTTATGTCCGCAAAGATACTTATGATGAGGTAAGAAACCGTCTTTTCCCACAGCGTAGAGAATACTCTGGTTTAATTCAAGAATTACTTGAAGAATGGCTTAAATCAACTAACTGAATTAGTGAATAACTAATAATGTAGCTATTTTGAAACTCATCCAAAATGGTCTTTGTTAACTCAATGAGTGATTTATTTCAAGAAGATATAGAACCAGAGTATATCATTAAAGTGATTAAAGTAATGGTTGCAGCTAGTTGCAAGTGCTTACTAAACGTACTGAACGAATGAAAAAGCTACTTAATAATGAGCTAGCGTATTTTATGCATGCTACAGATCATCCTAAAGCACTCATTTTTATGCACAGAGCTTATAAACAAGCTGTTATGCCTAAAGAAATACCCGAACAATTATCCTTTATTTTTGAGGAACAAGGTATAACTATAGAAAATCAAGAGGCTAGTATATTAGTTAAAAATTTGAATAGCCAAAAATCTGAATTATTAGATATATGGGTAAAACCTACTGTCGCTAACCTACAAGGTCTTATAGTATTTACTACTTTAGGTTTAATTTATATTAAATTATTTAGATAACCGTTTATGCAAACAACTAAAAATCTGGATTATCAGATATTCAATATTAATTATAATATTTTTATCAAACTAAGTAGCCTATAATATAACTAAGGCTAAAAAAGTTATTTGAGTCTCTAACATAACTAAACTACTATTATAGTAGGCGTTATTTGATGAAGAAATATAGGAAAAGACTACTATTTTCAGATAAGATTATTCAAGAAAGCTGTTTAAGTCTTTACTAACAATTACCTATTAACTTCTTCTTGTTTAATTAAACGTTTTTTCTCTTCATCCAAAACTTGAACTATTATTTGTTGAATAACAGGAGTTAAAATTTGGTTACTTTTTCTACCTGATTCTTCTAGGAGCAAAGGCAAAGCCTTAGTAGTTTTTTTCCCGGTAGGAGATTTATAAAAAACTATTAAATCCTTTAGTTCTTCTTGAGAGAAATATTTATCATATAGCTCATAACTAATTTCTTCTGTTACTTGACTAAAGTTGACTTGTTGTTGAAATAATTCTTTAAATCTACCAAATACCCTAGTAGACACTTCATTTGTTTTTTTACTGATTTCTGCTTTTTCTTCTGGCTTAATATCTGTTGAGTTTTCTATTTGTGTAGTTATTATTTTTGGTAAAAATGTTTCCATTTGAGCAAACATCGTATTAAGAATATCCTTTGAGTTAGCATTAGCTTCTGTTACCACTAATAATTCTTTAATCAAAATTTTCTTTTCTGGTGATATTTGTTCTGGAGTATTTTGAGCATCTGTACTATTAACAATTATTAACAGTTCTATCATAATGATAAATACTAAGTTTCTAATAGATTTATACATAAGATGATCCTTTCTTTCAGTCAAACATTTAGTCATTATTGCAGCAAAGATAACAATTACTTTAGAGCTAGCCACTAATAGCGCGATAATACTTACTTTTTTCTAATGCCTATAAAAGTAGGTGATAGAGCGTTAGAGGGAAGCTATTAGTAGCTAACTACCTATGACTAGGCCACTCTATCACCATACCCTATCAAATGCCAAGTTGATAAGCTATTGAGCTATGATTGCTTGAGAAAATCTTTGAGGTGTTTGCCCATTTTGAAATAAGCTATAGTCTTACTAGGTACATCTACCGCCTCACCAGTCTTAGGATTACGTCCATGCCTAGCCTGCCTAACCCTTAAACGAAATGAACCAAACCCTCTAATTTCAATCTTATCACCCTTTTTCAGCCCTTCAACCATAGAGGTAAGAATCTCTGCTACAATAGCTTCTGAG
>JAHFUF010000472.1 GCA_023265235.1 Blastocatellia bacterium | reverse complement strand
TTCTAAAAATGCACCATTATTCAAAAGGCCAATTGCATAAGCATTACGTATTTCTAGGTTATTAGGTCTTAATTCTTTTGCTTTAGATAGGTATGGTAAAGCTTCTTGATGTTTTCCTATGCTCTGTAACATTGACCCAATTTTATAATGTGCTTGGCCATAGTTAGGGTTTTGGCTAACCACTTTTTGAGCTAACTCAATAGCAGACTGTGTTTGACCATTATTAAACAACTCTACAGCTTTTTCATACTGCATTATTGCCCCTCTAGGGCTTTGTGGAGCGTCTCGTAAGAAAGCAATTCTAACAGAATCAGGGGTTAACCAATCCAAATTTCTAGTGTAAGTACGTACTGTCGCAGTAGCGAGTATTAAAATAGATAAACCTATTCCTAGTAGTTTTAACTTGTTTTGTTTGTTTATCAAAAAGTAGAGCACCAAAGCAATAGTTAAACAAATACCTACAGAAGGCAGATATAGAAAGCGTTCTGCCATTATTACACCAACATCAAAGAAAACATTGGCGACTACACTAATTGTTCCAAAAAAGAAAAGTATTGCAAAAGCAGTTATTCTTTCATACCAAAGTAGTACGATCCCTGTTATTAAAAGGCCAATGATTAAACAAAGTGCCATTATTACAGCAAAAGTAGGATCTTTAATTATTGGAATAAGAAATATGTCATAAAAAGCAATTAACTTATTTGGCCAAATTAGTAAACGAAAATACTCTATAAAAGCCAAACTCATTGTATATACACGCTCAGCTATCGCACCTCTATCAAAGACTAACCCTTGGCTGTTAAGAACAGCCCCTCTAACACTAAACTTAATTAATAGGTAAACTAGTAGAGTAAGTAGGTATCCTGCATAGTAGCCCGCTTTTTTTCTTAAGCTAGCAATGTTTGACCAGTTACTACACACATCTATTAAGACAATTACTCCTATTAAAACTACTCCGCTTTCTTTAGACATTATACCTAGTAAATAACAAACTAATGAAAAAAGGTAATAAACATCTAGTTTTTTACTACAAGAGTAACACCAGATAGCCAAGAACAAGAAAAAAGCAGTAATAACCTCTGACAGGCCAGTAATATTGCTTACAGCTTCGGTGTGAATAGGATGGACAACAAAAATCAATGCTGTTAATAGAGCTAGTATTTTTTTACTAGTGTATTTTAGAGTTAAGCTATAGAGCAAAAAGCCATTTATTGCATGTAAAAAAATGTTAACTAAATGATAACCAGTAGGATTTAGCCCAAACAAAGCATACTCTATTGCTAAAGTAAAAAAATACGTAGGTCGATAATTATTAAATTTAACAAAATTACGAGTTAAATGTTCTTTAGAAAAGAAAATATCTGGGTTAAATAATGACTTAATGCTTTCATTTTCAACTACATAAAAAATATCATCAGCAACAAAATCTCCAGAAATTATATTGCTAAAGCTAAGTAGAGATAATAGTAAAATAATTAAAAACGCTGGAACGTAAACTTTAGATATTTCAGAATCATCAACTAGAGACTTAAGCATATTAACTATTATTTATTATTAATTATTTGTGACACTCAAAAAACAGTCTGTAGATAGGTTTTCAAAAAGACTAAATATCTTTATAACTTCAACCAAAGCAATACTAAATTAAAAATTCACCTTTTGCCATTAGGATTACATCGCCACCAACTTTTATAGAACTAATTAAGTTGTCTGAAACTTCAAACATGGTGGTAAGCTTACTAGGGCGACCAATTTGGTATCCTTGTTCTGCGACAATGCGGTATTTAGCTCCTCGTTTAAGCAGGTTATTTTTGAAAAGATAAGCAGCAAGCGGGCCTTGGGCAGAACCTGTTGCAGGGTCTTCATTTATACCTAGTCCAGGAAAAAAGGCACGTACATGGGCTTGTGAACCAGCTTCAACGGTTTCTATAGAAAAGCAAATTAAGCCCTCTACGTTTAGTTTGGCTAGTAATGTTTCGAGTAATATGCCATTTGGACGAGCACGTTCTAGAGCACGCATTGATTTTATTGGCACAATAAAAAACGATACTGCATTAGCAAGAACTTCTGGAAGATAAGGTGCTATATCATCGCTAGTTAAACAAATGCTAGCAGCAACTGTGGCTAAATCTGAGACTGTTCCACGCGATTGAGGAACAGGTTGTTCCATTATGGCTTTACCGCGTTGTGAGTCTTTTAATTCTACTGAAACACGTACTAGACCAGCTTTTAATTCTAGTACCATAGTTTGATCTTTATCTAACTTAACTGCCCCAGTAGAGGCAAGCAAAAAGGCTGTTCCTAAAGTAGGATGACCAGCAAAAGGTAATTCAGTAGTAGGAGTAAAAATCCTTACTGCTGCATTAGCTTCAGGTGATTTTGGAGGTAATACAAAAGTAGTCTCAGAATAATTCATCTCTCGTGCTAACTGGGAAAAACGATTACGAGGAATGTCTGCGGCATCAGGAAAAACAGCTAATTGATTGCCAGCAAATATCTTAGGAGCAAACACATCTAGAATATAAAAATTCATAGGCATAATTTTTTTGATTTCCTCTTGCAGCTTAGAGATTTAGAGACTTAGAGATGAGCTTGTATTCTAACTGGTTTCTATGGAAAGATAAACTACTAACAAAAATAAACTTTGGATCTATTAAGGTAATTTTTTATGACCAATAATCTAGTAAAAATAAATGTGTTGTTTTTTGGTGCTTGCCGAGAAATCGTTGGTGCTAATGAAATAGACTTTACCTTGCCAGAAAACGCTAGTATTACAACCGTTTTTACCGAACTAAAAAAGACATATCCTGCCTTAGAAAAACTTGGAGGTAGATTGCTTTTTGCTATAAATGAAACTTATGCAACCAAAGAACAGGTTTTAGTAGCAGGCGACAAGTTAGCAATCTTTCCTCCTGTCTCAGGAGGTGGAGAAGATATTGAAAACCCAGATATTTATCTGCTTACTCATAAGCTTATTAATTCTCGTGAGCTTGCTTTGCAGGTTATTAGGTCAAAAGATGGTGCTGTAGTTACTTTTGATGGAATAACTAGAGACAATAATAAAGGTAAACCTGTATTATTCCTTGAGTATGAAGCCTATGAACCAATGGCGATTAAAATGATGAAAGAAATTGCCGAAGATGCCCGCTCTCGTTGGTCAATTGATAAAATTGCCTTGGTTCATAGGTTAGGGCGAGTTGATATTAGTCAAACCAGTGTTGCTGTTGTTGTTACTTCTGCTCATCGTAAACCTGCTTTTGAAGCTTGTCATTTTCTTATAGATCGCCTTAAACAGGTTGTTCCTATTTGGAAACGAGAATACTTTGAAGATGGTGCTATATGGGTCGATCCAGAATTGCAATAATCCATAATTTACTATTAATAATAGGTTTAGAACTATGGTAACGATTCTTAAGATTCTATTTCAAATGTTCTTTAGGCTCTTTTTTACTGTTGAATACTATGGTGTAGAGAATATCCCTAAAACAGGTGCCGCCGTACTAGCAGGTAATCACCCTAGTTATCTTGACCCAATTCTAATTTATACTGTATCAGAAAGACCTGTAAGGTTTTTAGCTTGGGATAAAATCTTTACTATTCCTCTTTTAGGGCTTTTTGTAAAAAGCTTTGGTGCAATACCAGTAAACCTTAGCAAGAAAGACTCTAATGCTTTTGAACAGGCTGTAAAAGTGCTTGCCCGCGGCGACTTGATAGCGTTATTTCCAGAAGGGCAACGCTCTCAACAAGGCTATATGGAAAGGCTTAAGTCTGGTGCTGCACGTATGGCGATTTTTAACAAATGTCCTATTGTTCCAATTACTATTACTGGTGCTTATGAGGCTTGGCCAGTAACTCGTCTGTTTCCTCGCTTGCGAAAAATCACTGTTAAATTTCATGAACCAATAATGCTTGATCCAAAAGAATGTGATAGTAGGCATGAGGATAGTACTTTTTATGATGAAGTAACAGAAAAGTGGCGTGACATAGTTGATACTAGGCTAATTCCTGGTCTAAAAGCGCAAGAGTCTCTTAATAAACATTTTGCTCGCCCTGCTGCTTACCTACGTGTCTTTGAGATAGTACCTCTAGCAGCTTATTTGATTATAATGGTTGCAATGCTCTTATTTCATAGGGTTTCTTGGCTTTGGTTAACCTTACCATTAATAACTTATTATAGTTATATAATTCTTGATCTTATGGTCTTAAAACAAGGGAGAAAAAGCAAAATAATTCGTGACTTGGCAGCACCTATGCTAATGCTACTATGGTATCCAACGATAGTCATAGCCTTAGGAATAAAAGTCACAGCTTTTATAAGCCTAGTAATGCTTACAGTAGGAGTTTGTCTACCTTACTATTGGGCAAATTATTACGATACTCAAAGGTTTTTGCGTGGACTCGTAATGACTTATTATCTAAGTTTTGCAATACAACTAGTTAAACCTGCTGAGTTTGGCTTACATTGGTCATTGACAATATTTGCATTAGTTTACGCACTTTATCACAGATCTTTATTTTGGTATTTTCAAGTTTTGTTAATTGCGCTTTATGGAGGGTTTGTTTATTGGATAATGGGCGACCAAGCTATGTATAACCATTATTTTTATCTTTTACTAGGAGTAATAGTTAACATTTATATATTGGTTTTCAAGTTTACTGCTCATGATGGTAGAGTAGTTTAAGAGTTTTTGGAGAGTTTTTGGAGGGGTTTTAGAAAACTTTTGGAGAATGTTTTTAATG
>JAHFUF010000031.1:11701-16349 GCA_023265235.1 Blastocatellia bacterium | reverse complement strand
GGATACATCTTCTGTTGCTATGAACCCAGTAATTAAATTTACTACCCTATTTGGCTTACTAGCAGTTGAATTAGCTGTTGAAATGACCAAAACAGACCAATCAACTCTTTTAAGAGGCTTATCTATAACGTTTTTCTTAATCTCTCTGATCTTTGTTTGGCGCTCATTTTATAGTATGCGTATTCAAGCAGGAGCTTAATTTAATAAAATATTTCTTCGCTCATATACTTTGGCATTCGCTTTTAGTGAATGCCAATTTTTTGCCCTAAAATGCAACCTCAACTAAGTCCAAGTTCTCCAAAAGTTTGCAAGTTTCCATTTCTCTTATATTCACATTTTTGTTATACCTAAAAAACAACTTGTTTTAAAAGTACTGGAGGCTAGTATTTGCTAGATAAAATACGTGCTTGGACACGCAAAATTTACGCACATTCACAAGAATGGGCAAAATCCCCTAATTGCATGCGTGATTTAGCTATTCTTTCTATAATTAGCTGCACAATTATTCCAATCCCTGTAGAAGCTTTACTGATTGCTGTTATTTCTGCTGTACCTAAACGCTGGTTTAGAGCAGTATTATCTATTACCTTAGGTTCCATTCTTGGAGCATTAATTTGTTATCTAATTGGAAAATTACTATTAGGCCATTCTGTTTATTTATTACAATACTTTGCCCCTACAGATAATTGGGAAGAGATTAAAAATTCAGTTAGCAAAGAAGGAATGCTTTACTTAGCAATAGCCTCCTTTACTCCAGGGCTATTTCGTGTTGGAATGGTAGCAGCTGGCGCTATTGGCTATAACGTAATACTATTTACTATTTCTGTAACCATTGGTAGGATTGTTCGCTTTTCTTTAGAAGCAGCCCTTTTACGTATTTTTGGTGATAAACTAAGTCTATTTTTAGAAAAGCATTTTGATATGGTTTCTTTAGCCATGGGGGTACTTGGTTTGATAGTTTTACTTATTATGAAATTAGCTGATTAATTAGGAATTGGCTAATTAGGAATAGACTTATGGACAACACAAAGTTAAAACACAACATCTTTAGTAGCGGCAAATAAAAGCACTAGAATCAAAGTTTTCTACTAAAAACCAATATAGCGCGAAACTAGGAATTATTTATTGATCAATATCGTGAAACTAGTAGATGAGTATGCTAAAATGCAGAAATTAAGTTAAGCAGTTGCCTTTAATAATAAAAATTTATTTTAATCAAAAATTGGAAAGATTATTTTTAACCCAAGCAATTTTTCCTAATACTTTTAGTTAACTGATTGATTGTTAAATCTTTGCGGAGAGAAATATGCAACAACAAAAAGATATCTTTACTTTTATTGAAAGTGAATCTGTGCTAGTCAGATTTAAGCGTGAAATTTCAGAAGCAATATCAGAGGCTAAGAAAGACCCAAAAAAATTTATTGTTGACACTTTTCGCGGCGATCCTTCAATGACTAAACAGAGACGCTATCTGCGTGTAGGAATGGCTGGATCGGTGTTTTTCTGGTTATTTGTTATGATAATCTATGTTGGTATCTACTATTGGAAACCACCTGAGTTAGCAAAAGACGAAGACCAACTACAAAAAATCGCTGACCTAACCCCATTAAAAGCACCAGAACTTCTTCCTGCTCCTAAAGCCACTCAACGTGCTAGTGGCGGTGGTGGTGGCGGTCGTCGTGAAATGACTCCTCCTTCAAAAGGTAAACCACCTAAAGCTTCTTTGGAACAACCACAAATTGTAGCACCTACTACTAAACCACCTGAGATTAAGACCCCTTCCTTACCAGTACTTCCTACTATTCAAGTACAACCAGAATTAGTAGCAAAAAATAATGATATAAATATTCCTACTGGTGTAACTACAGGTGTTCCTGGCCCACCTTCTGATGGCCCAGGTTCAGGTAGTGGTATAGGAACAGGTAAAGGTGGCGGCGTTGGTTCAGGCGATGGTACAGGCTTAGGCCCTGGTCGTGGTTATAATACTGGTGGTGGCGGCCCAGGTATAGGGGGCGGTGATGGTATTCTTAGCTCTAACACTGCTGGCTTAAAACAGCCTCAAATCCTTTCTAAACAAAAACCAAAATATACTGAAGATGCCCGTAGAGACAAGATTCAAGGTGTAGTAGTCCTTGTAGTAGTGTTCCGTAAAGATGGTACAGTTACAGATATAAAAGTACAGCGTGGTTTAGGTTATGGCCTTGATGAAGAGGCAATTAAAGCTGCTTCATTAATTAAGTTTCTCCCAGGTGCTAAAGATGGTAACCCAGTTAATGTCCGCGCTCGTTTAGAATTCACCTTTACATTATTATAAAGTTAACAAGGTAATCACATAGAATTGCCTTAAATAATAAAAATGCCCCCAAGTGGGGCGTTTTTATTTACTTAACAGGACAGTGACAGAAACCTACCCCTACCTTTTATGAACAATAAATTTTCTATCCAAGAATATGTGCGCTGGAGTGATGTGGATTACGCAGGGTTAATCTGCTATGGTGCGTACCTACGTTTTTTTGAAATGGCAGAAACAGAACTTTTTCGCACTGCTGGTTTGCCTTATGGAAAGGTTTTTGAAGAATTTGATTTTTGGCTGCCTAGAGTTCAACTTCACTGTGACTTTCACCACCCAGCATTACTAGATGATCTGCTAACTGTTTACGCTTTTATTGGTCGTATTGGTACTAAATCATTAACATTAAATTTTGAGGTTTATCGTAGCAAAGACAACTTGCTACTAGCTGAAGGTCGTTTTGTTATGGTCGCTGTTAGTCGCAAAGATTTTAAGTCTATAGCACTGCCTCCACTAGTTATAGAAAAATTAGCTTGCTTTAGCCGTTAACATAAACCTACTAGGGCTAAAATCTTCTAACATTTCGCTGGTCTGTCCAGTAACTATAAAATCAGTTATTAAGCTACTAGTGATTGGCGTAAGTAAAATACCATTACGATAATGTCCTGTAGCAAAAATTAATCCAGGTAGTTGAGGATGTTCACCTAGCACTGGTAAAAGATCGCTTGTTGCAGGTCTTAGCCCTGCCCAAGCCTCTATAAAACTAGCACTAGCCAACTTAGGGACTATTTTTTGAGCTTGTGACAACAAAACCTCTAACCCCTGAGGAGTAACTCGTTTATCATAACCAACATGCTCTGTTGTACTACCAATAATTATTTTCCCATCTTTCCGAGGAACCAAATAAATACTTCCAAAATGTAGAGTATGCTCTAAAGTTCCAGCCTCTGTTTTAAGTGCAATCATTTGTCCACGTACAGGTTTAACTTCTGGTAAAAAATGCTTAGGCAAATTAAACAGACTTGCCCAACTACCAGCAGCATTAACCACTTTAGCACTATAATAGCGTTCACCATTTGCTACTATTCCAACTACTTTGTTTTGTTCTATACAAATTTCTGTAACTTGTGCTCCTAGGTAAAATTTAACCCCAACCATCTCCGCCATAGTTAAAATACATTCAGCTAACTTACGATTATCTACTTGGTGTTCATCTGGTAAGTAGTAGGCAGAGGCTACTTTATTTGAAACCGTAGGAGAAAGTTTTTTTAGTTGGCTAGAGGTTAATTTTTCAACTCTCAGCCCTGCATCAATTTGCCAAGCCATATTTTTATCTAAAGCCTTAGCTGTTTCTTCAAAAGCTAATTGTAAAAACCCCTCATTACGATAACAGGGGTCTAACCCAGTAAATTCTTGTAATTTTGAAACAAAACCTTTGTAAAGTTGTAAACTTTTCTGACAAAGTAAAAACATTGGAGTGATAGCATTTAACTCTGATTGAGGGGCTAACATTCCTGCTGCTGCCCAAGAAGCTTCTTTCATCAACTGCCCTCGATCAAAAACAGAGACTTTTAAGCCACCCTTGGCTAGTTCTATAGCAATACTACAGCCAATTAAACCCCCACCAATAATAATAATATCTGATTGCATAAGGATTTTCTCAGTTTATTAAACCTATTTAAACCTATAAATCTATTGTATTAAAACCAGTCAGTTTACGAAAATTAACGTGATGATAAAAGCTAGACTACCCCAAAATAGGCTAGATAACCTTTTATAAAGCTTTGTCGTTGAAATAGTGTTGGCAAAATTTCTTCAGCTTTTCCTAATATTTCTTTATCATTTGTTTATCAATCATCATTTGTTTTGATCTTTTATTCTTGCTGCCCAAAAGAGTTAATCACCCGTTCCTAAAGCAAAGACGGCAAAAGTGCTGCACTTAATTGCAGTTCTAACTTTATTTTAAGTATAATAGAAAACTATTTTTAATGACTCGCAAACTTCACTATCAGTAACCTAAACCTGTGAAGGTTTCCTATAAAAAGTTTGTAATATGCTAACAAAGAATTAGGACGGTGATTACTTGCTTTTATTAATACTCTTAAAACACTACTAGATATATGGCAAAAAATAAACTTAAGTACCAACATTCAAAAATGCTTAAAACACTTGCTCAAGCCAAAGAGCGAAAAAACGCTATGGCTTTACTAAATGAAGCAATTAGAGCCTTACGTACAGACAACAACAAAATTGTACTAACCTTAGCATCCGAGGCTATTACTATAGCTGATAATTCTGAGCAACTAGCCAAATCACAAGAGGTATTAGCCGAGGCTCATTTCCGTATAGCTATTGAAA
>JAHFUF010000031.1:0-11691 GCA_023265235.1 Blastocatellia bacterium | reverse complement strand
CGATTACATTTTTACCTAGCTGTAACCTTATGTCAAATAGGCAACTTTGATGAAGCTATTAAGGAATTCGATATTGTTAGTGCTAAAGATCCAAATCGTCAATTGCTAGGCTATCTAAGACAAATAGTGCTTTTAGCTCAAAATAAAAAAACTGAGGCGACTCAAGTAACACTACCAATAACACTAACAGAAACCAACACCATAAAAATAATTAACCAAATGATTTCTGGTACTACAGAAAATAGTGTTTTGCCTGATGGACAAATGCTAGACAAACTAGAGCCATTCTGGTTATTGCTTGCACAAATGAAGCAAGATAATAGTGTTACACCAGTTTCAGAATTCCAACAAATTATAAACAAAGGTAGTTATAAGAAAAATATTAGTAGTATTTTAGATTATTACAATGGCGTTGCCGCTATGCGGCTTGGCAAAAAGGATATGGCGCGCACTGCTTGGTTAAAAGCTAAAAATAATGGGTTTATGGAAACTCACTTAACCCTTAACCAAGATTATCTGCTCCTTGAGCAATTAGTGATATTAGCAGAAGAAGAAAAATGGTATGAATTAATTAATGCTATCAATAGCCTACCTAATAAAACCAAAGAATTAGAAATTGTTAAAGAATTAGCTGGTTTTGCTTGTTACTATATTGGCTATCAAGCCGCTCAAGAAGGTAAATGGGAAATAGCTACTCGATATTGGCGTAGAGCTAGTGAGCAAAACAATAGTTGTCGTCTATCACAAAACCTTGCATTAGCCGAGGAAGCTTTAGAAAATTGGGTTGCTGCTGCTGCTGCTTGGCGGGAAATGCTCAAACGCCGATCTCGTAAAGCTACTAGTGCTAATCATCTTACTGATAGCCAAGTAGCTGCAATTTGGAAGCGTGCCGCAGAATGTTATAAAAAGACTAGAGATATAGACAATATAGAAGAACATACTACTTGTTTAAAAAATGCCCTTAAATATGCTGAAAATGATTTGGAATTACGTATAGACATAGTAGACACACTAAGAGCCAATGATCAGGAAAAGGCTGCATCTAATGAACTTAAACGTATCCTAGCTATAGCACCAAATAATATAGATGCGCTTTTGCGTTTAGGAGAAATGGCATCAAATAAGTATGATATTGATGAAGCTATAGATATATGGAAGCAAATTTTGGCCATAGACCCTAAACACAAAGATGCTAAAGAAGCTCTAGCATCAGATTATGTAAAAAAAGCAGAACATATTACACCAACCCGCAAACGAATTAGTTTTCTAGAAGATACGCTAAAACAATTGCCTGAACATCCAAAATTATTACTACTTTTAGCTAAGGCTACAGATTATGTACAAACTGGAAAATCTGTAATAGAGATATTTTTACGGGCATATAAAGCAGCTATTAAAGATATAGAACTAGTTAGCGAAATTTTTCATGAGTTAGTACATATAAAAGAAGCAAGTGCAGAGATAGAAAAGATAATGGCAGAAATTAATCAACGCCCTGGGCTGATGCCTGATTTCTGGATTTCTCAAGGGCATGGGGCACTACAGTGTCAGCTAGGGATTGAATGGGGTCAAGTTTTTTTTGATGAAGCAATAAAGCTCTCTGAAGAAACAAAGATAAAAAGTAAAGCAGATGTTTTCTTGGAAGTATTCTTAGCAATGCATGTA
Source organism: Blastocatellia bacterium (assembly GCA_023265235.1). GTDB lineage: Bacteria > Acidobacteriota > Blastocatellia > Chloracidobacteriales > JADJPF01 > JADJPF01. The sequence continues at coordinate 10,026 of JAHFUF010000031.1, read as the reverse complement.
AAAAAACTTCCACTACAACAACTAAATGTTTTAAGAACATACTATCTACAAAGAATACAGAGCGAATTACCTGACAAAGGATTACTAGAGTATGTAGCAGCGTTTGATGCCTTTCACGATAAAAAAGACGTTAAAGAGGCTCAGCGATTGTTTAAAGAAGCTAGACAAAGAGCAAATAAAGCTAATGAGCCAGCATTAGTAGAAAAGATCAAAGAAACTGAGGAAAACATTAGCCACAGCAGTAAAAGGAGTGATTTTTTAGATGATGTGCCGGTTGATGTTTTAATGCGGTTGATGGCAAGGTTTCCTGATGGGCCACCTAAAAGTCTAGACAAGTTATCTAAGCAAGATATGAAGGATTTTGAAGCATTAATGGAATTAATGGGAGGACTACCTGATGAAATCTTCTAAAATGAATAAACCCAGTAAACCTCTTGTTAATAGACCTGCTAAGCCAACAGATCCATATAAAGAACTAGGGTTAGACAGAAAAGTTGACCAAGAACAAATTAAACGAGCATATTTTCAACTTGTTAGACAATATCCACCAGAAAGTGAATCAGAAAGGTTTCAACAAATTAGATCAGCTTACGAGCAGTTACGCACTCCAGAACGTAGAGCATTAGCAGATTTATTTCTTTTACAACCTCCGCCAGAAAAACCAGACTTACCAAAAGTCAATTATGACTTAAGTGTACATAAAGAAGACATTATTAGGTTAGCTCTAGAACTAGGACTGGCTCAAATTTCCTTCCGAAATGATTTTCATGAACCAAAACTTTCATAATAATAATTTTGAACTAGAAGAAGAAATTAAGACATTAGCCCCTACATCGCTTGATTCATTGTTTGGGCAGTTGCAAGCTAATTTGTCTATTGATCTTACTAATATACTAAATGGTAATTTAGAAAACTTTTCAGCACATTTAGAAAAGTACCAAAAGCAATTGGAAGAAATTAACCAGAGTGTCACTAAACTAAGTAGGCTTCAGTATAAAGCAAATACCTTAAATGAAACCCAAGAAAAGAATTTAACAACCGCTTTAACTAGCCTACAAGAAGCTATTAAACGCCAAGATAAGTTACAAGAAGAATATAAATCATTAGATCACGAGCAATTAGCAAAAGAGCGTGGCCAGTCCCGATGTGAATTTGCTATTGAGATGTTGCCAGTACTTGATGGTATAGAATCGGCAATAGATAATGGCTATGCTTTACTCAAACGTAAGAATACTGAAAAAGAAACTTTGCCCAAAGCTACTAGTTCATCTATAGCACTCAATCGAGTACTTGACTCATCGCTAATGACTGGAGTAAGTGAAGCAGAGCCAAACCCCAAACCTCCAATCACAATAACTAAACTAAAAAAGTTAACTCTATGGGAAAGATTAAAAGTAGCTATTAAAGGCGAAATACTTATAGAGGAAAGTCTATCAAATCCAATAATCCTCGCTCCTAATGCTGTTGAAAAGCCGCTTGAAAGCGTTGTCGCTGAAAAAAATGACATGCTAATTGCTTGGTTAAAAGGATTAGAGTTGGTAAGAGAAAGGTTTGTTGGACTATTAGCAAGCGAAGGCATACGAGCTATTGAAACACAAGGACAACTCTTTGATCCTCGTTTACATATAGCTTTAGACGCTGTAATCGACCCAAAATTGCCTGCTGGTACAATCATTAGTGTTTTACGTAAAGGTTATCGTTAGGAAAAAACTTAGAAACTTAAAAAATCAATAAAATCAATAGGCTAGTACTACTAGGTTAACCTTAATTTAGCCTAATATAAAACAGCTAGCCAGATAGGATAGGCAGATGCAAGAAAAAATTATTGGGATTGATCTTGGAACGACCAATTCTGTAGTAGCTTTTATAAAAGATGGTGTTCCAGTATTAATACCTGTTAGTGAAGGGCATATACTTCCCTCTGTAGTAGGGATTGCGCCACAAGGAGAGGTTTTAGTAGGCAAACCAGCCCGTAATCAATGGGTAGCTGCACCAGAAAATACTATACGTTCGATAAAAAGGAAAATGGGTACTAATGAAAAGGTAACAATGGCTGGTAAAGAATATACGCCTCAAGAAATATCAGCATTTATCTTAAAAGAACTAAAACAAGCAGCAGAAACAACCATTGGAGAAACTGTCTCACGAGCAGTAATTACTGTTCCTGCTTATTTTAATGAACTACAACGGCAAGCAACTATGGAAGCCGGGGAAATTGCTGGCCTAAAAGTCGAGCGTATTATTAATGAACCAACAGCATCAGCATTAGCTTATGGACTTGACAAAGAAGAAGAACTACATGTTCTGGTTTATGATTTAGGTGGCGGTACTTTTGATGTTTCAATTATTGAGCTAAACAATGGTGTAGTAGATGTTTTAGCAACAGCAGGAAACAATCATTTAGGTGGAGATGATTTTGATGAAATGTTTGCTTCTTTTATTGCAAAAGAATTTGCTGATGAACACAAAATAGATCTCCAAGAAAATCATCATGCTTGGGCAAGACTGCTTAGGGCGGCTGAAGAAGCAAAAATAGAACTTTCTAATGCTCCATATGCCTTGATCAGCTTAGAATATATAGCATATTCAAAAGATATAGCACTACACATTCGACGTGAAGTTAAACGCCACGAATTTGAAGAAATAATAGAAGAAAAATTAAAAGACACATTAGTTTTAATTGACAAAGCTTTAAAAGATGCTGAATTAGAAGCTAATCAAATAGACAGAGTGTTACTAGTTGGTGGCTCTACACGAAGTCCTATAGTTTGGGATTTAGTTACTCAACATATGGGACAAGAACCACATATAGAAATTGATCCAGACGCAGCAGTAGCTTTAGGTGCAGCAGTACAAGCAGGAATAATTGCTGGAGAAGAAATCGATGCTATTTTAGTAGATGTAACCCCAATGTCCTTAGGCATAGCAGCCGCCGAGATTAGTTTTGCAGGCCAACTTATTCCAGATAAATTTGCGCCATTAATTCGCCGTAATACAACAATCCCTGTACAGCAAAGTAAAGTTTTTTCTACACTCTACCCAGGCCAAGATAAAATTCATATTCAAGTCTATCAAGGTGAAGAAGAAACAGCTTCAGACAATGTATTGTTAGGAGATTTTTTTGTTGAAGATCTCAAGCCAAATCGAGAAATGGAGCTTACTGATGTAACAGTAAACTTTAGCTTAGACATAAATGCAATCCTAGATGTTACAGTAATTGAGCGTAAGACAGGTAAAGAGGTTCGCAAACAACTTAAAGCCAGTCGTCAACGATTGAGTTCGCAAGATATAGCTAGTAGCCAAGCAAAAATAGCTGCTGTTTATGAACAGGGTGAAGAGGATGAAATTGATGAAGATGGCGAAATTGATGATTTAAGTATTGAAATAGACCCTGGCACAAAGGCTTTATTAGAAAGAGCTATTAAAGTATTGTCTAAAGAAGACTTAAGCGCAGATCTTGCTAGTAAAATTTCTGTTACTGTAGAGAAAATAAAAGATTCCCTAAGCGAAGATGAGAGCGAACAAACAGAACTCTATTGTGACGAGCTAATAGATTGGCTGATTGAAGCAGAGGAATAATAGCTAATAAACTAGCCCCCAGCGTTTTAACGCTGGGCTATTATCAAATGCCCCTAATGGGGCATTAAGATTTCATGGAATATTTATTCTTTTATAATCAGTAATTTACAAAGTAAACTTCATGTATATATTAAAAGAATAGCCCATAGGTAAATCTACAGGCTATTGTTTTTAATTATTCGGTAAGTATTTTTTGTTTAGAAAGCCTAAGACAAACGATACCTAACTTTACCTTTTGGTTTATCCTCTAAAGGCAAATCTAGGTTTTGTAGTTTCAAGCTTGATGTAGCGGTAAGATCTAAGTTTGCTCGTTCTCCTCTAAGCAGCTTAGGATAACCAGCCGCAGCAATCATTGCCCCATTATCAGTCGTAAGAATTGGACTAGGATAATAAAGAGGGGTATTTATTTTTTCTGACAAGCTTTTGGCAGCAACACGTAAAGCACTGTTACAAGCTACACCACCAGAAAGAATAATTGTCTTAGGTTGAAAATCAGTAACAGCTTTTCTTAGAGGCACAATTAGCGAATGAACCGCAGCATGTTGAAAACTAGCCGCCAAGTTACAGACCTGCTCTGTAGGTTGAAGCCCTGTAGTTAAAGGCTTTATAGCCTGTTCTTTTACATATCGCAGTACAGCAGTTTTTAAGCCACTAAAGCTAAAAGCATAACGATCATCTTCCATTCGCGGCAGACTAAAAACTAGCGGGGCGGCTTCTCGATTACCAATTCTTGCTAAGCGATCAATAACTGGCCCTCCTGGATAACCTAAGCCCAATAGCTTAGCGACTTTATCATAAGCTTCTCCTGCTGCATCATCACGAGTATGACCAATTAACTTATATTTTTCTGCTTCTGGTATAAGGTAAATGCTGGTATGTCCACCAGAAACCACCATGGCTAGTGCTGGATACTCGATTGGTGGATTTTCAAAAACTACTGAGTAAATATGACCTTCAAGATGGTTAATCCCTACTAAAGGCTTGTTTAAAACATAAGAAAGCGACTTAGCATAGCAAATCCCCACTAGTAGCGAACCAATCAACCCAGGCCCATAAGTTACAGCAATCCCATCTATATCTGAAAGCTCTACTTGAGCTTTTTCACAAGCTTGTTTTACTACTTCAACAATTTTTATTAAATGCTCACGAGAAGCAATCTCTGGCACTACCCCACCAAAAGGTTTGTGAGTTTCAATCTGTGAAGCAATAATATTAGCTCGCAAGCGGCAACCATCTTCAATGATTGCCGCAGCAGTTTCATCACAAGAGCTTTCAATTCCTAGTACTAGGCGCATAGCTTTTTATTTTAGACAATCTTAACACTTAACATTTTATCGCCTATTGCAAGGCTTTTTACTACCTCTACCCCTTCATTAACACGACCAAATACAGCATAACCCATATCTAGGTGTGGAGTAGGTGCTAGGGTAAAATAAAATTGACAAGAAGCACTATTAGGATCATTTGACCTCGCCATTGCCACTACGCCAGCCGCGTCATGTTTTAGATTAGGTTTTACTTCTAAAGGAATAGTCTTTCCACTATTGCCTGTTCCTGTCCCTAATGGATCTCCCCCCTGGACAACAAAATTAGGTACAACTCTGTGAAAAGTAAGTCCATCATAAAAACCTTTTTCGGCTAAACCTATAAAATTACTAGTAGTAATAGGAGCGTCTGTTTCATAAAGTCGGAATTTGATTGTTCCTTTGTTTGTTTCAATTATTGCAGTTCTATCAGCCATAAATCCTCCAAAAATTAATGTGTTTGTAAAATATATTTTTCAATCGCTACTGCGGCTCCGTCCTCATCATTACTTAAGGTCATAGTAAAGCCTTTATTCAGTAAAGATTCTTCAGAATTTGCCATCATTACAGGAAAACCTACATACTGAAGCATTTCTATATCGTTTTGATTATCACCTATAGCCATAACTTCATTCTGCTCAATATTTAGCGATTCAGCTAAGGTTTTTAATGCTGCTCCTTTAGAGCAAATAGGATTAATCACATCCAAAATAGCCATATTGGCTGGACGATATGCTGTTAACACTGATTTTGCTTGGCCATGTAACTCTTGAGTCAATTTATCATTAATCTCATCCATTAACTCACAACTACCTACATAAAAAATTTGTATTGGAGGATGAGTAATATAATGATAAAGATCTCTAACCTGATAAGTATACTGATGAAACATTGCAATATAAGCTTTTAAGCGAACATTGCTATCAGAAATATGGTCATAAACTAGTAACCCTTCAGTTTGAGGGCTGTCGCAACAAAGCGTATCAGCTTTATAATCTCGTCCTAAGAGCACTAATTCTTGAGCAAGGTTTTTATCCAAAGGGTTATAATCAAAAACTGCTAATGTCCTAGGGTCTTTACTTAGTGCGCCATTATGTGTGATTAGTGGCATATCCAAACAGCCTAATTCTTGAGCAATAGGAAGTGCAGCATGAAAGCGTCGTCCTGTTACTAGCACAACTTTTACTGATGACTCCATAGTTTTTTGAACAGTTTTTATTGTTCGTTCAGTAAGCTTATGTTGGGAATTAAGTATTGTCCCGTCTATATCTAAAGCTAGTAGTTTTATATGCATAGCGGTTAATCTAACATTGCTTATCCTCAAGGGTAAAGACAAGCTTGCTAATCTTCTTGCTAGTCTTAATGGATTGATTTTCTGAAAAACTATGTCCTAAATAATTGCTAAACCAAATTTACAAAGCGTTTTTGATTTGTATAATTGAAAAACAAGCCCTGATTATAAGCAAAACTTATCAGCGATTAAACATCTTTATTTCTATATTTATCCTTTGTTTTTATTATAAAACCTAAGTTTCTTTGTTGCCTTTTTTTTAACACACTGGTAACGTGTAGTTTAGAATCTCTTTTCTAAACTCCTAAACCCTAAATTCTTAGTGAAAGGAGGTAAAACCTTTGAATATAAACAAGTTAATAAAATTTTCTTTCTCTCTAATAGCCATTTCTTTTCTTATCCCTATGTTAGCATCTGATGCTTACTGTCAAAAAGGATTGGATGGTGAAGAAGTAACCCAACCTAAAAAGACTGAAAAGAAACCCTCTGTTGGAAAAGGCTTAGACGATAGTGCAGAAACTAATACTACTAAACCTAAAACCGCTGGAAAACACCTAGATGACGAAGGAACTATTACTAAACCAGAGCACGTAGAGGTTAAACCTAAAAGTGAAACAGTTATCCGTATTGGCCCTTTGGTAGAAAAAGCCCCACTTCCACGTAAAGAGCGTAGAATAGAAAAGCCTTCTGAGTTAGCTAAACCTACTCAACAAGAAACAGATCTTGGCCCAGATTACCCTGAAATGAACACTGTACCCACAGGAGCATTTATGATGGGATCCAAAGATGGTCAGGAAAATGAAAACCCAACTCATGAAGTTATATTGTCTTCTTTTGAAATTAGTAAACATGAAGTCACTAATCATCAATTCCGTGTTTTTGTTAAAACAACCAAATATAAAACTGCTGCGGAAGAAGATGGCTCAACACAAACTTGGAATAGTTATGCAATTGTTGGCCGTGCACGTTATCCAGTAGTATATGTTACCTATGCAGATGCCTTAGCTTATTGCAAGTGGCTTTCTGCTACTACTAAAGAAACCTACAGATTACCAACTGAAGCTGAATGGGAATATGCTGCCCGTGGTGGAACAAAAGATCAACCCTATCCTTGGGGGACAGAAATTCAAGCTAGTAATGCTAATTATGCTTATGAAGATAGCCGCAAAGCTTATGGAGAACCAATTCTAGACTACTTAAAACCTGTTGGTAGTTATTCCCCTAACGGCTTTGGCTTATATGATGTGATAGGTAATGTAGCTGAGTGGTGTTTAGATGGCTTTAAGGCTGATTTTTACAAAGAAAGCCCCAAAGAAAACCCTCTTTGTCCTGATCAAGGTAGTGCAAGAATTGTTCGTGGTGGTGGATGGATGAACACTACTTCGTTTTTTAGTCTTAGTTTTCGCAAAAACCAACCAGGTGCTTATAAATCTTCTTCTCTTGGATTTAGAGTAGTTCGTGTTATTAAACCAACTGACAACACCCCTGTTGCAACAACTACAACTAATCAGACTAAAACCGCACAACCCACTAATAACAAGCCTCAAGCTAATAATAGCCCTGGTGGTCAGCAAGAAAATAAACCAAGTAATAAATAATAACAACCTGTAACCTATAAGAAATAAAGGGAGATCAATGTCTCCCTTTATTTTTTACTTGGCCTTTTTTAGCAATGCAATTTGACCTGTATGATAAATATCGTGATTGATTATGCCTCTAAGCATAAGCCTAAAGTTATAATCTTTACCAATAACTTTCTCATTTAATCGGTCATCTCCTAAATTTGAAACAGCACTAAGGAATTTTTCATAGTCTTGATCAAGTTGAGCTAAAACTTTCTGCCAAGCACCTTCACTAGTATCATTAATTATAGGGAAATCTCCTCCTTCTGGCTCGTTGGCACTTTTTCCTTCTAATGCTAATAAGAAAACACTATTCCATCCTGAAATATGCAGAACAAGTTCCCAAATGCTATGCCCATCTGCAATAGGTTTTGCTTTTGCTTGCGCAGCAGTTATTCCAGTTAAAACCTCTTTTAATGCCGGGCCATGCCAAGCATTTGCATAGTAAATACTTTTTAATTCATTGAAAAATCTTTTTGTTTCTGACATCTTATTTTTCCTTATAAAAAATTTTGAACAAAACTTAATTTGATTGATTAGCAAAGACTAAAATGTAATGCTAAGATTTTGCTAAAATATTGATTTTGAGCACTTTTTGTATTTCATTATATTTTTCTATATTTTCTTATATTACTTTTAGTCTTACTTAAAAACTTGTAACTAACTATTTACGTTTGAGCGGTTACAGAATAAAATAATATTCGTAACCTGTCAAATAGTTTTTGATAGTTACACGGTTAATTTATTATGAACCTTAATCAAAGACCAATAGCATTACTAAATCTAGTTGGAGGACAGCTTTGTTTAGACTTTGTAAACACTGTAGGAGGACGCAAATACCTTTTATCAGCAGATCAAACTAGTGATTATGTAATAATAGATGAAAAGTTAACTGATTGTTATGATCTTTTAGCTTGGAGCCAATTAACAAAATCATTACCAGAAGATCAAATCCAAACTCTATTATTAGAAAGCCAACATGGAAATAAATCTATAATTAAACAAGCAATAGACTTACGTGAAGCTATTTATCGAATTTGCAAACAAATTATTAGCAAAAAAGAACCTAACCCTTTAGACATAAGTGTATTAAACCAAACACTATCGATAGCTTATAGCCATGCTAAATTAGTATTTGAAGAAGGTGAGTTTTTTTGGCAGTGGGATAGAAATTCTTTAGACAAAATTCTTTGGCTAATAGCTGACTCAGCAGCAGAACTCCTTACAACAGTAGACCTAACTAGACTTCGAGAATGTGGAGGTAATGATTGTTGTTGGCTATTTGAAGACACTAGTAAAAACAAAATGCGTCAATGGTGTGATATGCAAACTTGTGGAAATTTAGCTAAAGTGCGGAGGTTTCGCTCAAAGTTAAACAAAAATCCCAAATGATAAAATTAATAATGAGGGCGATTTGCGACTCTAACCTATAGGACAGACACATGGACAGACATATGGACAAATAAATATGTTTATACTAGTGAGGTAAGCGATGACTAGCTAACCCTACATGAACATGTGGCCCTGTAGAGTGTCCTGGAACAGCCGATCGAAAAGCAATAAAAGGAATACCTTGATCTTTTAAGTAATTGACTAACCATTGCCCTTCAAGAGTTCCTGGATGAAGTCCAACATCAGCAGCATTACTATGATCCCAGCCCATTTTAGTATGAGTATTGCTTTGCCCTAAAGCTGTTACAGGCAAGTCTCGTTGAAAATGCACCCGATAAGAAGTTTTAAGCTCTTGTAACATCCCTAAATTCCAATAACCATTACCAACAAATCTAAGTAAAGGTAAAGACTTTACTCCTGAAGTAGCATATTGATAAGTAGTTGCTAAGGTTTTTGGATCAAAAGCATAGAGTTTTTGCAACCTCTCATTAAGATTTGTAAGCTCAATCTCTAGTTCAGGAATTGCTTTTTCATTAGCTGTTTTACGACGCTCAGTGCTTGTGACCATTTGTTCTAAGGTTTTTAGCTTTTTACGTGCCTCATTTAAGCGAAGGCGAATGTCTTGATTACGTCGATCTAGCTCATCGTGAAAAGAACTACTATTACTAAGTCTTGGCAAATCCATTGCAGCACTAGTTCGTTGATAGTCTTTTTCTAATTGTGCAATCTCTGCCTTAGTTGGTTCAATACCAAAAGCATTTTCATCTAAGTACTTTGTATCTCGCTCAGTAGAAGCTTTTAAGTCACTAACACGTCTTTTCAATTCATTTACTTGTGG
>JAHFUF010000471.1 GCA_023265235.1 Blastocatellia bacterium | reverse complement strand
ACTAACAAAGGTTTTTCCTTGAAATGTGTCTAGTTATGTTCCTACTGGAGTACGAGAGGCTAGTATTTTAGGGTCTACCTCATAATTAAGCATTGCTAAATATTTCCAATGTGCAGTTAGAAAAGCTGTTTGGCTATTTTCCATAGTTTAGGGTTAAAATAAATAGTAAGATTATTGCTTATTAGATTTAGAATTTAGCAGCATTATAGCAAGCTAATAGTAAGAATAAGAAAAAATTTTGGTTAAAAGCTTTGTTACAAGATTTGCCGTTTATTAAAACTATCGGCAAAATAAACTATAATGCTTTTTGGTTTATGCAGGATTTTACTTACAAGGCTCTTGCATATCAACATGAAATTAAAGAAAGCCCTGAAACTATTAGTGAGCAAGTTAAACTAAAAATAGTTGACTTTGGCTTTCAAATTTAGCCAGAGCAAAAGCAGCTAATTAATAGAAAAACCAAAGGACTTTGGGGTTTTTGATGAAAAGATTTATTTATTTTATGTGTGTTTTTTTATACTTCTATTGTTTACCACAAACTTTTTCCGTTCAAACTAATGCTACAACTCAAGCAACAAACGAGCAATTAGCCATTTACCAAGCCTTATTAGACATACAATTCCCTTACACAATTATGTGTGTTGCTGCACATCCTGATGATGAAGATAGCGACGCGTTAGCTTATTACCGTATGAAATATGGTGCTCGTACTGTCTTAGTTACTGCTACTAGAGGAGAGGGTGGGCAAAATTCTCAAGGGCCAGAACTCTATGAAGACTTAGCTATACTTCGGGCAAAAGAAACTGCTGCCATGGCATATCGCCTAGGCACAATACCAATTAATTTAGCAATGCCAGATTTTGGTTTTTCAAAAACATCTGAGGATACTTTTAAGGTCTGGAATCGGCGTGAAGCCCTAAGGCGGTTAGTTTTTGCAATTCGTACTTTTAAGCCAGACATAATTATTACTGTTCATGACCGTAAAACTGGACATGGCCATCACCAAGCTACTAGGTTGTTAGCCGAAGAAGCTTATGATTTGGCTGCTGACCGCTTTTCATTTGCTGACCAGTTTACAGGGCTTGCTAGGCTTGAGCCTTGGCAAGTTAAACGTCTATTTGCTCGTACACTTAGCAAAACAAAATTTGATACAGAATTTGATTCTAATCAAAATGCTAGTATTTATAACCAACCTTATTCACAATTTGGCTATCAATCCCGACTAGAACACCGTACACAAGGCCCTTGGCCACAAATTGAGCTAAAAGGCGAACGAATGGTTCGATTTAACCTAATTAAAAGTGTTGATGAAGATTTTCGGCGTTGGTATTTACTTTGGCAAGATTTTCCAGAAGCCCCTATTTATAAACAAATTCAATCTTTACTCTTTGATGAGCAAGTGGATACAGTAGAAAAACTTTCTAAACTTCCTGCTACAGAGTTAACAGGCCGATTGATAAAGGCACTCAATGTAGTAAATAGCTACTTAAAAGAGAAAGGAAAAATTAATGACTATCAAGCAAAATTACTAGCAGAAAAAATACAAAATGCTTTATTGTTGGTAACAAAGGTTTCCTTAAAAGTAACTACTAGCATAGAAAAAACCTTTCCTGGGCAAGAGTTTATTACAACTTTAAATTTTAGTAACAGAAGTGCCTTAAAAGTAGAGATAAGGTCTTTAATAGTAACCCTACCTAATTATTGGGTGTATGAAGAAAAAAACAAGCTAAGCACAAGCCTTGAATCAGGGGCGAATGCCAGTCAAGAGTTAGTGATTAAACTAGGTGCAGAGGCTAGCATAAGCCTACCAAATACTACACATATTTACGATTTGGATTTTCTTGAACCGCAAATTAATGTAGTAACAAAAGTTGTTTTACCAGAGCTTAATGAGCCTATTATAATAACTGGTCGAGCTAGAGTGGATGTTGGGGCCATAGTAGAAATGGAAGTAACTCCTAATGATAGACTGGTTAATATTACTGATAGTAGTGAGACAAATGCTTTTCCTGTACAGGTAAAAATCATTAATAAGCTATCAAGTGCAATTACGGGGCGGATTAAAATAGGTACTCTCGCGCCAGTCCAAATTACTCCACAAGAACAACAGCTTAAACTTGAAGCACAATCTACTATAGTAGCTACTTTTTTTGTTGCCATTGGTCGTCCAGTACCAGAAGGATTAGCTAGGTTTCCTATTACACTTTTTGACGATTATGGCAGAGAACTTATTACTAGCCAACTAAAAATGAATTTAGTTAAAGTACGTGTTGCTAATGTTGAAGTAGGTTATTTACGTAGCTATGACTTTACTTTAGGGCAAACCTTAAATTTTTATGGAGTGCAAAATAAAGAAATATCAGTTACAGAAATAAAAGAGGGTAATTTAAATAGTAACTTTGACACAGTTATTTTAGATAATCGTGCTTATTTAGCACACCCTGAGCTAGCTGCTGTTAATCAAAAACTGTTGACTTTTGCACGTAATGGAGGGACAGTAATAGTTCTCTATCAACGTCCTAGTGATTGGAATGGAAAAGACTTAAGCCCTTATCTAATAAAACTTGGTGATGAAAGAATTACTGATGAAACATCACCAGTGACTATTCTAATGCCAGAACACCCACTAATGTCTGTACCAAATAAAATCACAGAAAAAGATTTTGATAACTGGATACAAGAACGTGGATTAAGTTTTCCTAGTGAATGGGATGAGCGTTATACACCGCTTTTATCTTGTGCTGACGTAGATGAGGAGCCACTAAAAGGAGGATTTTTGATTGCTCCACATGGGCGCGGACAATATATCTATACTAGTTATGTTATTTATCGGCAATTGCGGGCTTTTAACCCAGGAGCCTTTCATTTGTTTGCTAATATGATTAGCTTGCCAAAAGCAAGGTAGAGATGGTTTAAGCGTTATTTTGATAGAATATTTTCGTTTTTATCGCCTTATAATTATAAGAAGAAATATTACTTTCATAAAGCCATAAAGTTTTAGGAGCGTTAAACCACATATGTTACTTAAACGATTATTATTATCCATTCTTTTGCTAGTATGTTGTTTTACTTTGAGCTTTGCACAAAATGATACCCAAGATGAAGACAAAACAATACGTATTGACACAGAGTTAATACAATTAGATGTAGTAGTTACAGATAAAAACGGACAAATAGTTGATAAGTTAAACCAAGAAGACTTTGAAATAACAGAAGATGGTAAAAAACAATCTATTTCTTTCTTTTCCTTGATACATCCCCAAACAACAGAAAATGCACTTACTCCTAATAGTTCAAGTGCAATCAATCCAGACAAAAAAACAAGTATTGATGTTCCATTGATAGAAAAGTCTGGGCGAGTTTTTATTATTTTAGTGGATGACCTACATAATAGTCCCATCAACATGTTAAATATAAAAAAGCAGTTGTTTAAGCTAGTAGATGGTGAATTCCAAGATGGCGACCGTGTAGCAGTAGTAACTAGTGGAGGTGGACTAGGGTTTTTGCAGCAGCTAACCGATGAGCGTCGTGTGATTCATAAAGCAATAGAAAAGCTTGTTGGTAGGCTACAGGCTGGAGTTGGATTTGGCGATCCAGCTAAGCTTACAGAATATCAAGCACAAAGAATTAATGATGGTGATAGAGAGGCACTAGATTTAGGGGCAATGAATTATGTTAGAAATACTCCTATTTCAATAGATCAAGCAAGAACCATAGTGCAAAGTACTGCTCGGCAAATTGTTCAAACCTTAGCTGTTAGAACTACAAACACACTAGACACTATACGTAATTCAATTTTGTCCGTAAAATCTGTGCCTGGCCGCAAAACATTGATTCTAGTGACAGATGGTTTTTTATTAGAATCAAAGGAGTCAGATCATTTTGCTCAAATGCGACGCATTGTTGATTCTGCAACAAAATCAGGCGTTGTTGTCTATTCCCTAGGCAGTGCAGGGTTAACCACAGGGGGGCCAAACGATCCTTTTAGCGCGGAAAATAGCGGCGGCAGTGATCTACGTGGTGTAGGTTTAAGCCTGTCAAGCCAAGAAGCAGTAGCCCTCCTCGATGGGATGAAGGCTATTGCACGAGACACAGGCGGGTTTAGTGTTGTTAATAATAATGATTTGTTAAAAGGATTAAACAATATTGTTACTGAAAGCTCAAGCTATTATTTGGTTGCTTATTATCCAGAAGATTCTGAAAAAAATGGTAAATTTCGTGAAATTAAAGTCGCTATTAAAGGAGACAGAAAACTAATAGTTAAGACTAGAAAAGGCTATTTCTTTGGTGGAGAAAAGGTAAACGCTAAAGAGCTAGCTAAAAAACTGGAAAAAGCTAATAAAGACAAAAAACCTCTTGACGAAGCTGACATGGCTAATTTTGAACTAGTTAATTCTATATCTAGTGTTTTGCCTGTAAAAGATATTAGCTTAAAATTAAAATCAGATTTTCTAGGTATTGTTGATGATAATAAAAATAATACAATCTTTTCTTTTGCTATTGACCTAAAAGATATTAAATTTACTCAGTCTGATAATAAGCATATAAATAAGCTAACAACTTTATTTATTGTTATTGGAGAAGATGGAAAGGTTGCTCATTCCACCACAAGTGTTGTTGATGTCAAAATTCCAGATGTTAAGTATGAAGAAATAAGCAAGTCTTGGTTTTTCTATGGAACAACACTTTCTCTTAAACCTGGGTTTTATAATGTGCGTTTTGCTGTACGAGATCCTATTACTAGTCGTCTAGGAAGCGTTT
>JAHFUF010000470.1:4252-4765 GCA_023265235.1 Blastocatellia bacterium | reverse complement strand
AATAAGGTGTACCAAAAACTTCACCAGTTTTTGTAATATTTGCTCCGCTACCTTCTTCATCCTTGATAATTTTAGCTAAACCGAAATCTACTACTTTGATAATTGGCTCACCTTCGCCATACTGCTTTAGCATAATATTTTCTGGTTTTAAGTCTCGATGAATAATCCCTGAGCTATGAGCCGCCGCCACAGCACTACACACTTGAGACATCCATTTAACAGCCTCTAATGGTTCAATGGTTTTATTTTTACTTAGTACATCACGCAGGGAAACACCACTAATATATTCCATTACAATATAAGCAATATTTCCTTGCCAAACGCCAAAATCATGAATTGTTACTGCATTAGAGTGTTCTAGTCTAGCAGCAGTTTTAGCCTCACGCATAAAGCGAGATAGGGCTGTAGCATCCTCGGCTAATTCTGTTGACATTACTTTGATAGCAACAGGTTTTTCCAGTAAAAGATGTTTACCCTCATAAACAGCACCCATACCACCACGACCAAGTAGGC
>JAHFUF010000470.1:0-4242 GCA_023265235.1 Blastocatellia bacterium | reverse complement strand
AAGTAGGCGTTTAACTTCGTATTTTTCCGCAATCGTTTGCCCAATCAATTCATATCGCACTATTGCAGAACTATTGTTAGTTCCAGTATTAGAAATGTTTTGAGAGTTTTCCATAGTTATTACCCATTAGCGGTTTGATGCTAAATACAGAAAATTTTTAGTGTTTTGCTAGGATGATGATCTTTTATAATAGGTTGATTGTGTTTAGGTATCAACATGTTAACAACCCTTGATAGCATTTATATTCGCTTTCAATGGGCTTTAATCTATCAATCAACAAACTAAGTTGCAGAATGAGTTGCCGCAGTCATAGCATAGAATTAATAAGGGTTGGCTAAAAGGATAACCTTAAGGCAGCAAAAGAAACTATAGAAAAAACTTAAACCAAAAGGTCAAACACAATAACTAGGTTTAAGTTTGAGCAAAAACTAGTAATATGTTTTGTTTTTGAAAGTTTTTTGTGCTTTATCTATTAATTAATCACAATATTTTAGTGTTGGGGTTTAATTATATTTTTTGCACTATCTTTTTTTTTGTTTGTTTGAAAAGATTGAATTAATGATGCTGAGTTTTTTGCATTAACTGTAAGTAGCAAACTATCTGTTACATCTACTGCCCAAGGGCCATAACGCTCTGTCACCACTATAATAGAAGTAAGTCGGTCTGTTCCTACAGCAAAATCTTCTATTTCAATAATAAGCTCATATCCTTCTCTAGCAAGAGCTTTAGCTGGTGAATCGTCTGTATCACCAAGGGGAAATCCTAAACCAATTTGACTACCTAATTGCCAACATTTGCATAGTTTCCCTTGCCAAAAACTAGGATTAGTTTTAAGTGACTCTACGATATGAGTTAATTTAGGTTGTTTTTGCATTAGGTTATCCTCCAGAGTAAAATTTTAAAAAGGTTAAGAAGCAAATTAGTGTTAAAAGGATGCAATTTTTAGGGGAAAACTCCGTGATAAACTTATTAGTTGCATATTATGCAATCAAACTATCCTATTAAACAAGGAAAAAGTACTCAATATTGCATAATTGCCTTTTACTAGGTCTTCTGTGATATCTACAGCCCAGGGGGCCATAAAATCTAGTAACAACAATAATAGAAGTGAACCAATCTGTTGCTATAGCAACACCATCAATTTCTGCTATTAATTCATAACCTTCTTTAGTTAAAGCTACATTAGGTAAATTAAAGTTGATGTCAAACTTATGTAAGATTTTTGTGAATGAGGGGGTTTGAAGGCAAATTCATAATACTGGCTGCTATAGATGTTAATTAAAAGTTCTTGAACCTAAATATCAACCTTAAATCCAATTGATGAAAAACCTACTATCTATTTAATAGCAACAGGAACACTACTAACACTTAACTTAAGGTTAATCCATTGATTTAATGAAATACCTTGTTGAGAAGCTTCCATTGCTAAAAGTCGGTGTAAGTATTCAGGCATTCTAAGATTTAGCTTGCCGCTAAAATGTCTTTTGCTAAAAGGTGCAGGAACATTTTCTCCAGATTGTTGTAAATCTTCCAAAACTAAATGTACTACCTGATTAATTTCTTGGAGTGCAGCTTGTTGAGTCTCTCCATGTGCGGCTAAAGATTCAAATTCCGCTACACGTCCAATATATGCTTTATCTTCTTCAGACCAGATTACAATATATGAATAATCTTCTGGTCTAAAAGATAATGTGGAAGAAGTATTTTTAGTATCTTTATCCATTGCTGTTACACTCCTTTATTTTTAGGGCTAATTGTTAAAATTAAAAAGAGATAGTTTGTTTTTCAAGTAAGCTTTATATCCAAAAAACTAAAATCAACAGTTCTATAGCAAACTTTGGAATGTAGGAGTTATTATCCCCATCCTTTTAATTTCTTGAGAGCTTTTACAATTTGGCGTACTTGATAAGGTTTAGCCTTACCACCTTGATTTTGAAGGTTGATCTGTGGATCTCCTGGCGCCAAGGCGTACTAAAGATATAATGACTCCCATTTATACGAGGTTGCCCAAAAAACTCTATACAAATAGCGAGAAGACGTTGGAAGCGAACGTTTGCTTCATGCCCTTCAAGCTCTTTTATAGCCTCGTCTATAGACATAGTTTTTCTCCTAGTAAGATTAGAAGCTTTTTTAGACTTCAAAGACCTTTAACTTATAAAACAAAACAGTACTATTTGTAGTACTATCTGTCAATAATCTTTATTTGATGTTTAGAAATATTTTCCAATATTTTCCACATGTCCATCACGGAAAAATTTGCAGATGGAAAATATTCCACTCTGTTGGAGCTTAAGGCTAAGACTATTAAAACTTAGACTTTAGAAGTATGCTATATTATCTGCAAAATTAGCTTTTCCTGCTAGTCAAAACATTAAATTTCTAACTAATGAGGGTAAAAATGCTATTAAATAATAAAACCTATAGCACGTTTATTATTTTATTATTTGCTATTTTATTAGCTGGTAATTGGTCTATTACCAAAATGATAGGTAATGTTCAAGCAAATAATATAGCTACTAGTAAGCCTATAAATAGTGATAAAGACTCTTTAGATTGGGTAAGATTCTCGCCAGTATTAGAAAAAGTTTCTGTCCCTGTTTATCAATATATTATAGGAACACATTTAGAAAAAACTATAAATAAGTCAGATAAAAAACCATCAAAAACTATTCAAAGCCAAGCTTTAGCTGGCAATTTACCTAATATAATAATTAATGACACTAACTTGGAAGACAGCTTGAAAATACAAAGCCAAACAGCTAGCGCGGCGTTTGGTGACAACATTGTAGTTGTTTATAACAAAACAGGGATTTTCCCTACTAGTGCTAGTTATAGTTTTGATGGTGGTGCAAGCTGGCAAGAAACTAGCGTTGAATCACTGCCAGGAGGCTTTAATTTAGGCAACAGTGCAATTGCTGTAGATAATAATGGAATGTTTTATGTTGCGACCGTGGCAGCAAATAGAGCTAACCTAGTAACTATTGCTGTCTCTCGCTCTCAGGATGGTGGGGCAAGTTGGTTAGCCGCTACTGATACTGTTGGGGCAAATGTTAGGACTAGGTTTATCCATGATCGGCCTTGGATTGCTGTTGATAGTCGTAGTCGCGCACAAACAAATGTCTATGTTAGCTGGACTCAGTTTGATGATATGGAAAAACGCTCATCGATTATGTTTGCTCGTTCTACTAATGGTGGCGTAAGGTTTACTACACCAATAGAGATTACACCTAATGCAAAAGGCTTTAATATAGATGGTTCACGCTTAGCCTTAGGGCCAAATGGAGAGGTCTATTTGTCTTGGGTAGACAACAAAACGGCGACAATTTTTCTGGCTAAATCAACTAATAATGGGGCGAGTTTTTCTCCTGCTACAGAAGCCTTTACAATAGGTGAACTACGTACACCAATGTTTCTTAATGGTAGTTTTCGCACTAATATTTATCCTAGCCTAGCTGTTGATACTAGTAACACTCCAACTAGAGGCTTTGTTTATCTTGCTTATAATGGGCGTACTAGAATTAATTTACCTGATAAGTCAGATATTTTCTTGCTACGTTCAACTAGCGGAGGTCAGACTTGGGATAACCCAGTAAAAGTTAATGACGATGAAACTATTACAGATCAATGGATGCCATCAGTTACCGTCAACAGTAGCGGAAAAGTCGCACTGCTTTGGTATGACAGAAGAAATAGTCCTGTTAACAACTCGCTAATTGATGTTTATGCTGCTACATCTTTTAATGCTGGCCAAAAATTTTCGGCTAATTTGCGTGTTACTGATACTAGCTGGCCACTTGTGCCGACTCCAACCCAAATAGTTTTTGGCTATCACGGTGAATATAACCAAATTTCTGCCCAAGGTGATTTTATCAACCTACATTGGGCAGATGACCGCAATGGGACTGACCCAAACATCTTTTTTGCTAAATTGTCAGTTGATCAGTTACAAACACCAGATTTTAGTTTAGGTGGGCGCACAATTTTTGCCACCGCTCGCCCTAACGAGTCTGTAATCTTTTTGGGTGAAAGCCTACGTGTAGGGGCTTTTAATGATTTTATTCAACTAAGTGCTAGTTCTAGTCTTCCTGATGCAGCCTTTGAAGTTTCAACCCAAGAAATTCTTGCTGGTAATGGATTTAATTTAACTGTGTTTATACCAAGCAAAACTAGACCTGGTAATTATGTAGTGACTGTTACAGGTTCGTCAAAAGATCGTAGCCGAGCAACAACCTTTCGTCTAAC
>JAHFUF010000030.1 GCA_023265235.1 Blastocatellia bacterium | reverse complement strand
ATTTTTCTTACACCTTCTTTGTTAATTTTTCTTTAGGTAAACAGCTATTCCTCTTTCTTGCAATCTTTACTTCCGTTAAACTTTGGCTTATAAATTAGTCATAAACGGGTATTGCTCCCCATATAGACTAAACCTAAAGCTTAGCAGTGTTACTAGTTTTCTCGATTAAGCTTACGAAAAAAGTAGAGT
This sequence comes from Blastocatellia bacterium, assembly GCA_023265235.1. Classification (GTDB taxonomy): domain Bacteria; phylum Acidobacteriota; class Blastocatellia; order Chloracidobacteriales; family JADJPF01; genus JADJPF01. The sequence goes on along the minus strand of JAHFUF010000030.1, from coordinate 16,286 downwards.
CCACATAGTGCAGGAGCAAGCGAGTTTATCAAATAGGCGAGAAATGTAGCATTAAAAGCTACTTCTTTAGTAATTGAAAATAATGCAAATAAAGCTACAGAAGTGCCTTCACGAACTCCAATGCCGCTTACAGTAATTGGAATTAATGTAGAAAGCATTACTAGCGGGTAGACAAAAACTACAGCCTTAAAGTTTTCTACTCCTAAAGCACGCACTAGAACATAGAGCGACACTATATCTAATAGATTAAGTAAAACCGTTAGAGAAAGGTTAACTGCTAACGCTTTTAAAGTTAGTCGGCTAAGTCCTAAAGCCGCGTCATGAGTAATGGTTTGAATTTTTTTATGTGGGAGTAACCTTGCTCCTAGTTTAAGAAAAAGGTCTAGCTTAAATATTCCAACAAAAAGAAAAATATTGGCTAGTAACAATAAAGGTAAGGTTTTAGTACCAAAGAAAACCAACATTCCAATAGTACCTAGAATTAGCACTACAGAAAGGTCTATAAAACGGTCGACTAGTACAAGTCCGCTAGCTTCAGCACGGCGACCACTTTTTAGAAAAGCAACCCGGCTAAGATCTCCTACTCTAGCTGGAGTCACTAAGGCAAATGACATGCTTCCTAATAAAGAAGCAAAGGTTTCTTTGCAATCAGTTTCTCCAAGCCCTGCTTTTACTAGTAAATGCCAATTAAACCAACGCACTACCACCATAGTAACGCTAAGTAGTAGAGCGCAAAGCATCCATTCTAATTTTACTTTTGCAATAACAGCTAAAAGAGTTTTTAGGTCAACCTGAGTAAAAAGTAGTGCTAAAACGGCTAATGTTAATAGGAGTTTAATTATGCGTTTTAGCGGTTGTTTCACCAAAAACCCCTTGGTCAACGTCTTCTACTTCGGGTAAGCGTTTACCACGAATAATTTTTTCAATTGTATAAATGGTTTGGTTTTGTGATTCAAAATAGGTTCGAGCTAGTAGCTCAGCAATCAAGCCTGTACAAACTAGCTGCACTCCAGCTAAAACCATCATCATTGCTAAAATCATCAATGGGCCATGTTCATCAAAAAGATCTGTACTAAAAAAGATTTTCTTTACTAATAGAAAGAAGCTTAGGAAACCACCACCTAGCATACCAATCAACCCAATAGGGCCAAAAAAATGAAGTGGACGAGTGACATATTTAAGTAGAAAGCGGACTGTGATTAGGTCAAAAAATACTCGGAATGTACGAGAAATACCATAGTGAGATTTACCACTTTCACGGTCAATGTTTTTAATAGGGACTTCTGTAATACGCGCACCATTCCAAGAAGCTAGAGCTGGAATAAAGCGATGAAGTTCACCATAGAGCTTAACTCGTTTAATGGTTTCTTTGCGGTAAACCTTAAAAGTAGTACCAAAGTCATGTAGTTTTACGCCAGAAAGTTTTTCCATCATCATATTGGCGATTCGTGAAGGAATACGTCTTAAAAACAAGTTGTCAATTCTTTTTTTACGCCAACCAGAAACTAGGTCGTACCCTTCGTCAAGCTTTTCTACTAGGGCAGGAATATCAGCAGGGTCATGTTGTAGGTCGCCATCCATAGAAATGATAATTTCGCCCTCTGCATAGTGAAAACCTGCGGCTAAAGCAGGGGTTTGACCATAATTACGCTTTAGCTTAATTACAGAAATTCTCTCATCACAAGCAGCTAGGTCTTTAAGTAAACGATAAGTAGCATCTCTACTATCATCATCAATAAAAACCATCTCAAAAGGTTCATAGCGGCCTTCCATAACTTCTACGATTCTTTTGTAAAGTTCTGGAATACTATCCTCTTCATTATGAAAAGGAACAACTACTGAATAAGTAAGATTATTTGTGTGTTTATTGGTGCTAGAAAGAGACTGGCTAGCAGTTTGTTTCATAAGTAATGCTCCTAGAAGGTTTCATTTGCTAATTGGCGAAAAGAAGTTAATTCAATGGATTCTGATTTAATTGCGCTAAAAGCTTGTTCAGAAGTAACTGCTGCTAATTCGCCTTCACGAGATTGTTTTAGTCGGGTTTGGGTTCTGTTTAGATCTTCATCTAGCCGAGCAGGATGACACATTAGCTCACTCACCCCATCGCTTATCTGTGCTAAAAGCTTAGGCATGAGTTCAGGAGTTAAACTACCTGTGGCAATAAAGCCTTGAAAATAATCAGGGTAGCATATGTTTGTTTTAGACATACGCTTAAGAAAAATATAATGATAATAATCTAACATTCGGCTTAAGAGATATTTCTTACTAATATCTAAACCAGGATATTTTCCAAACATTTGTTGGAGTTGTTTAATTTTAGAGCGCTCAAATGGGTTACGAACATAACGAATTTTATATTCTTCTGCTACTTGAATTACCGCGTCTAGAACTTTAGGGTGAGCATGTGAGTGTTTGTGTGAATCGCAATGCGAGATAGTTAACCCTAAATTAAGAAGTTTATCTAGTTGCGCACGCAGTTCAGTTACAATATCTAAATATTTAACCTGTCTGACAGTCATTAACCACATAAAATCAGTTAAAGTTTGAGGAAACTGCCCTTTGCTATTTAGGAGTGAAGGAATTTGAGAGGCTTTTGCTACAGGTTTTTCACCAATTAATACAAGATGGCACCCTAGGCTTAAGTTTGGGGCATCTTTTAACCTAGCCAGGCCATCATTAAGCGCGTGCCCTCCAGCCATAATAGTAGTACTAGTAACAATTCCTCTTAAGTGACTTTCGATAATACCAATGTTAATTCCTGTTGCTTGACCATAATCATCAGCATTTACAATCAATAGTTTTTTCATTGAATGGCTACTATTTCGCTTTTAATTGGAGGGGAAGTTGTTTGATTGTTAGAGACTTTATAGATTTTTACTGCCGTTGCTCCTAGGACTTTTACTTCTCTAATTGGGGTATATTTGGTTTCGAGCAAATCAAAATACTTTTTATTTTCAAAATAACGTCTTCCGTCTTGTAATAATACGTAGGTCGAGGCTTGATTAGAAAGCCTAAAGTCTGGATTAGACATCATTTCAGATTTTAGATCAGGGCGATTAAACCGTTTAGAATAGTAAATTATTACACTTTCGGCTTCATTGGCAATTATTGCGTTAGGTTCAGCTATTTGCGCTACGTACTCTACTGCCTCTCGTAATCCTAAGTCATAGAACTCATCGTGAGGGAAGTAATAGCCTACCATATTTTTTCCTGCTAATGGATTAAGGTAGAGTGAATAAAATGGTGCAGACGTTGTTATAGTTATTGTTGGTACTAATAGAAATACTATTGATATAGCACTAATAAGTACCAAACGAGTGTTAATGCTGATTTGTGGATTTTTTTCCCACCAAGTTTTTAACATGTCATAACTAAAGCTTAAGCCTATTGCCATAGTTGCACAAACCTGAGGCATAAAAGCTAAGATATAACGCAGCCACTTAGCCCCAAACATTGAATAAGGAATTATCCAAACTAATAGCATAAAGCGTAAGAAAAAATATTCTTCTTCCCCGCGCTTACGGAAAACTTCTACTGCTCCTATGATGAAAGCTAATAAAAGTGGTAATTGAGTTTTAATTGCTAATACTAATAGATAGAAATAAATAGGAAGCCCAGTAACTGGAATTGCTGCATCGTTTTGATAGAGTTCGCCCATCATCCAATAACCATGATGAGTAACAGTTAAAGTTCTAGAATACTGTGCCATATATGAAATTGTTCCAGGCATTAGAATTGCTGGGCTAGCAATAAGAAATACTACTAACATAGCAATAAAAAAAAGCAATATATGTTTACGTTTAATAGGGGCATTCCATTTATTAGGGCCAACTAAATGATAATAAAGGAAGTTCAATCCAAAATGATGAGGAAAATACTTAGATGCTAGCATTAAGCCAAAACTCGCACCGCTACTACCCCAAAAAGATATTTTGGCAAAATTTTCTGATTCAGCCGCTTTCTTAGCACGACGAGCTAAGTAATAGCCTAGCCAGAGAAAAAAGACTAATAAAGTATCTTCTTTAGCTACACGATTTATCAGGATAGTGGATGGGTTTATCGCCCACATTAGTGCAGTTAAAACCCCAATACGAAAGTTAAATAGTTCTGTAAAAAAGAGATATAAAATTAGACAAGTTAATGACCCAAAAACCACATTAGGAAGTCGTAGCGCGCTTTCTGGAGAAATAGGTAAATAAAGCCTTTCTGCTGTTATTACACAAACGGCAGAAAGAGCTTTCATAAGCATGGGGTGTTCGGCATTTGCCGTATAATCCCCAGCTTGATAAGCTGCTACAGCGTCTATTTTATGGGTTTCGTCTTCACTTAAGCCTGCTACGTCCAGTCGATAGAACCTGAGCACGAAAGCAAGCAATGTAATTAGTACTAAAAGAACTAATCTACGTTTATAAAGTGCTTCTATCATTACTACTTAGACCGCGTAAGAGAAATAAGTTTTTACTACTAAAAAGGTAGAAGAAAACCGTGAAAAGAAACAATTATTGGATTTGTACAGGAAAAGTACAAATCCAAGATCCGAAAAAGCCGCAAATTTTTGTTTTGTTAGACGACGAATGCTCTAGGCAAATAGACTTGCAGAATTTATAGGAAAACCTTAAAAGTCAAACTCAAATTTTCCGCGAAATGTTCTGCTAACAGTATTAGAAAAGGTGCCAAATTTTAGACTATCAGTATTTGCTTGGACATCTCTAGGGTTGAAGTGATTAGAGATATTAAATATTTTTACGCCAACCCTAGTTTTATATTTTTTACCTAGAACAGGAATGTTTACTCCCTTTGTGATTTGCATGTCAAGTGAGACAAACCTAGGGAATCTTTCTGTGTTACGGCTGCCAACAAAATTTTGGTTTTCATCAATTTTTGAAAATGGAAAACCTGTACGAATATCACAAACAGGGAAAGCCATTAAATCAAATGGAAGTTTAATACTACCAGTAATTAAGAAACGGTCTGGTGAATCAAATGGCTGTCTTGTATGCTCATTAGCACGAATAATTGGATTTCGGAAATTACCAAAATAGCTATTAAAATCATTAAGATCACCTGTTGCCCTAGAATGTACATAAGAAAATAGTACTTCATCAGATTGGCGAACTTTATAACGAGTAGTAAATTGAAATTCTTGGTAACGAGAACGTCCACCGTTAGATAAAAATAAGAAAGAACCTGTAGGAGTATTAGCAGGGTCAACAACAAACTCGTCTCGACCTTCACGACGTTGATAGCCAAAACGAAAGAACAAACCTTTAGTAATCTCACGGTCTACTTCAAATGTGGTTGAAATACTATAGGGTGTGCGTAAGTCATTAGCAAAAGTGTTACGGAAAACTCTATCTTTATCAATTACTGTAACTCCATTGCTAGCAAAAGTAGTAACACTACGACTTTGGAGTTGTTCAAAAGCACCAACACCAAGTTGGACTTTATCGTAAAATCTTCCCACCCCACCACGAATAGCAGTTTTTCCATCACTACTAGGAATGAAAAGAAAACCAAACCTAGGCGCGAAATTAGCCCCACCAGCAATGTCATCGTGGTCATAACGCAGTCCTATATCAAAAATTAAACGTGGCGTAAAACTATATTTATCTTGGATATAGATGGCTTGTTCTGCATTACCTCTATCTATTTGACCACTACCAACAAAATTAATACTTTGGTTTAGTTTTAAGAAAACCGAATTTCCTTTAGAGTCTAATACGTTAGGAGTAGGAGAGTTAGGTAAATTAATAAAAGGTGATTTAAGTTCTCTACCAACTTGAATAGTTGAATTTTGATCGCGTCCATTGTAAGTATTAAAACTAATTAGAGTACCTATTTTAACTGAGTGTGTTCCCTTAAGATCAAAAGCAGGTAGACTATAATTAATTTGAGTATCATAACGGTCAGTAAAACGGTCTTGACGATTAAAGAAGTTACCTAGGTTTCTATTTTCAGTAACAAACATTTGCTTGTTGTCTTGAGGAAAAATAAATGCATCAAACTTCTTTGCTCCAAAAATGACTTCCAGAAAACTACCATTTTCAAAGGCAACTCTTTCTGCAACAGCACCAAAAAAACCACGTTGTCTGAAGTTTGGAGTAACTTCCATTGTATTGAAAGTATTGAGGTTAATAAATGATAGGTTTTGAGGAAATAGTGAAAAGTTAAAAGTAATACGATTACGTTCACTTACTTTGTAGTCAACTTGAGTAAAGGAATCAAAGGTTTCTAGTTTAGTGTCATTACTTAGGTCAGGTAAAGAGGGAATACGAGTACGAATAAAACGATATTCAAGTGATTGTGAGAAGGTTAGCTTCTTTTTAATTATAGGGCCAGTGATAATAAAACGAGGGGTAAAAGACTCTAGTCCAACGATTTTACTTTTTCCTGTAATAGGATCTTCACGCTTACGTAAACGAGGAAAGAAATTAGTAAACAAAAATTTGTAGCTATCTCCACCAGAACGAGTACCAATCGAAGTAACAGCACCACTAAATTTGCCATATTCAGCCGAATATGGGCTGGAAAGAACCGAAACAGACTCAATTGCTTCAATAGGCAAACTAATAGCAAAATCTCCTGTAACAGGGTCAGTTACATTAGTGCTATTGACTAGTAATCCACTTTGACCAGACCGTGCGCCTTTGATGTTAAGCAGTCCATCAGGGCCGCGAACTACGCCTGGTAACAGGGGCAGTGCGTCTTGGAAACGTTCGTTTACCAAAGGAGCATTTTTTAATTGTTTTTGTTTTACTGTTCCAACATTACTGGTTTCAGAAGCGTTGATTTTGTTATCGTCGTCGGCAAGTATTTCTACCGTGTCTGATCCTACGGGACTAACCTTAAGTGAGATGTCAAGTTCTCCTACTGTGCCAGGCAATAGCTTATAAGACTTTGAGAAGGGTTCAAACCCTGAAACTTCTACACTAAGAGTGTAATCTCCAGGAGCAAGGTCTAATATAGCAAACCAGCCTTCTTTGTCAGAGATGATTTCTATTGGAGCATTGGCGGCAATTAGAGAGCCTGTCACTTTTAATGTTGCTCCAGGCAAAGGGGTTTTTGTCCCGTCTGGCTCTAAGCGGTTTACTGTACCTTTTAGTTTTGCTGTTTGGGGGCTAGCAAGGGTTGATAAACATAGCGAGAGGATAAAGACCAAAGAAACTAATAATTTGTACATGGTGGAAATCCTCATAAAAAATATAGTGGGTTTAATTATAACGATGCTTTTTGAATGCAATGTATTTGATTAATCATTGCCTTAGTTTTAATCTGTTTGGTTATTAGCAGAAGGTTGTGTTGTATTTTCTTCAATAAGAGAAATAGAATTTTCTAACAAAAATTTCATCCAACTACGATTATTACCAATTAACTTAGTACCAACACCTGAGCTAGGAGTACTACGAACCCAAACTACTTCAACCTTAGCAATAGTTTTAGAAGGATCTTTTATTGAATAAAGGCGAACACAAGAACCTGGGATTAAATGTTGATCAGTAGAAAAAAACACACCTCGACGAGTGACATCTTGAGCAATAGTTTTTTCTAAATAAGCTTTGTCTTCAACGTTTTTACCTTTAATTATTATAGAAATATTATGACTAACACGGGCTTGCTCGTCTTTTTTTTGGTTATGTTCTTTCATAAGTAACTCATTATTGAGACATTACAATGTGTAAAACTTAAAGCTATTACTTGAGTAAATTTTGTAAATACTAGCATAAATAAATTCTATTGAGCAAAGAGGAAAACCCTTATTTTGCTTCTAATCTAGGCAAGCAAATTTTTATAATCCGGAAAACCTTTTTAAGAAAAGCTTGACATTTAGAAAAACCAAGCCTAATAATAGCACTTTCCAATTTAAGGGATTTTTGAAAACTTTCGCGGGCCGTTAGCTCAGTTGGTAGAGCATTTGGCTTTTAACCAAAGGGTCGGTGGTTCGAGCCCACCACGGCTCATCTCTTAAAATCTTAGAAATCTTAGTTTTTGTCTTAAAACCTTAAATTTTAATTTTTGATAATTTTATAGTTTGTCTCGGTCATCTAGTCCGGCTCAGGATACCGCCCTTTCACGGCGGCGACACGGGTTCGAATCCCGTCCGAGACGTTGCATTTTCTCTAGCTTTATAGAATTTGCTCATTCGCTTATCTATTTTCGCTTGATAAACGCGCTGCCTTAATTATGCATCTCCTTAAAAATAAGCAAGTGGTTTTGAGGAAGAGCTTTTTAGGCGGCTTTTTTGTTTTGCCTAAAAGCTCTCAGGCCATGTGTTTTAAGGAGAGAGACCCGCAATGTTAACCAAACTTTATTCTTTCTTACATTTAGTTTTTCTCACCCTATTACTACTATTATCACAAGCAATCTTTAGTCTTGCTTATGCTAGCGAAACTATACTAGCCTTGCCTTTTGAGAATATTTCAGGTAGAGCAGAATATAACTGGATTGGTGAAGGGTTTTCTCTTGCCCTGTCAAACCTATTAAGTAACTCTGCAGTTATTCCTTTAGATATTGAAGAACGTAACTTAGCTTATGAGAGATTAGGCTTAACTCCTACGGTAGTCTTAACAAGAGCTAGCGCGATTAAAATTGGAGAAAAAGCTGGTGCAGATATTATACTTGTTGGTAACTATAACATTTTTGGTGAAGGTAAATCTCGTACAATTACTATTACTGCTCGTATGATTGACCTACGTGAAGGTAGGGCAATAGGCAATGATTATACATTTAATGGGTCAATTAATGACCTGCAAGTTATTCAAGGAAAATTAGCTTGGGAGATTCTTTCTAATCGTATTTCTGGTTTTGCTTTTTCTCGTGAACAAATTATTAATAAAGCAACTGTTATTCCTGCTAATGCTTTTGAAAGCTATGTTAAAGCCCTACTAACTTCAAATCGAGATGATAAGGTTAAATTCCTTTTTCGTGCTATATCTGAGTATCAACAAGCAACTAATGGTCAATATCCTGATGCAGTATTTACCTTAGGTCACCTCTATTATGATGAAACCAATTATAAAGATGGGCTAAATTGGTTAGATAAAGTTAGTGAAAAAGATAGTTTTTATCTAGAAGCTCAATTTTATCGTGCTGTTGCTTGTATTCAACTTGGAGATAATGAAAAGGCTTCTGCCATCCTAAAAGAACTTACAGGAGTTTTACCACTTTATGAAGTCTTTAATAATGCCGCAGTAATAGAAGTAAGAAAGTCTAATTACGATGAAGCTATTAGGTTGTTAGGATTGGCTCTCCAAGCTGCTCCACGTGATAATGACTTACTTTTTAACTATGGCTATACTTTTTGGCGTGCTGGACAATTTACCAGCGCAGCTAATCAGTTAAATCAACTAATAAGGCGAGAAACTAAAGACGGCCAAGCCTATTATATTTTGGCTAAAAGCTTAGAAAAAATGAATCAACCTTCTGAGTCTACTGTAGCACTAGATGAGGCAAAAAAACACCTATTAGATTTTGCTAAGTGGGAAACAGGTGGCAAAATTCCTAGCCTGATTCGCATCAAAGATCATTTTAGCCGTACTGCATATTTAAGGCTTGCTCGAACTCGTGACAGTAAACCTAACACAACTTTTACCAAACAAGCTGAGCAAATAGAAACTCTACTAGCTAAAGCACAAGGTTTTTTTATTGCAGGGCGTGACAAAGAAGCCATTGCAAGCTTAAATGAAATATTGAAAACTGCTCCAGATAATTCTGAAGCACACCTTTTAATGGGACGTTTGCAAGAACGTAGCGGTAATATTGAAGGTGCTGTTAACTCTCTAAAAGCTGCTATTTTTTGGAACCCTAAATTAGTCCCTGCACATGTGTTATTAGGACGAATTTATTTTCAAAAAAATGATCTAGCTCAAACCAAATCACATCTAAAACAAGCTCTTATTCTTAGCCCTCAGGATCGTGATGCGCTTGCACTCCAACGCTTAGTTGAACCTGAAAACAAATGAAAATAATATTTTTTCTTGCTTTGTTTTTAACAGGTATAGTTTCAGTTTTATTACTATATATTGTAATTATCTCTAGAGAGCACAAATTAAAGAACCACTATCAAAATTTAATTGGTATGATCGCAATAGCAGAAACAGATCTTGATCCACTAGGATTAATCCTAGTATTTGGTGAAGCTTGGCAAGCTACTTCTATAGTGAAAATACCAAAAGGCACAAAGGTACAAATTATTGCAACAGAAGGGGTTTTACTAAAAGTTGAACCTATGTTGCTTAAGTTTTTTGCGGGAAAAAATTAGCTCTCTCTCTTGCCATATGCTAAGATAAGCCACTATTTTGATCTCATCACAAACTTATTACACAAACTTATACCAAAGAGGGCTACACCATTGGATAAAGAGCGAGAGCGCACTCGTGAAAGAGAACTTTCACCTTGGACAGAACGCCAAGGTGTGTTTAGTTTTGTTATTTTACTAGTTCTGTGCTTAAGTTTTTATGTCTTGGGAATTTTTGTTGGCCGTTGGTCTAATAATAAAGTGACTGCAACTGCTAATGTGACTTCTGTTGATCCTCCAAATCCTAGCAAAAGGCTAGACCCAACTGTCGCAAATCAAGTCACCCCTAAAGCAACAGAACCCCCTTTAATTGAACAGAAAAAAGACTTTTTACCTAATAATACTGAAAAGTATTATATTCAGGTTGCTTCAGTCTCTTCTCAGGAAGAAGCTGATAAAATAGTAGAAAAATTGCGTAAAGCAAAAATGGATAGTGTGCATATTGTTATTCCACAAGAAAACTCTGTGGCACAGTTTTATGTTGTAAAAGTAGGCCCTTATGATGTAGATACAGCACACCAAGTCGCAGAAGAATTAGAACGAGAACATAATTTTCGAGGCATCCAAGTTATGTCTAAGTCAATACAATAAACATTATCAAAAATAAAGAAATGTAGGGGCAGACCTATGTGTCTGCCCTTCTTCTATAAGAGGGTAGACACATAGATCCGCCCTTATATTTAGGTAAGGGTGTTTTATATTTCTTAATGACCATTGTAGTTAACCAACAATCTCACACAAACTTAGTTGCTATTTTACTCACACTATTTTCAGCAGTAATTATAGTTTTATCTTTTCCTAATTTTAGCTTCTCTTTTCTAGCTTGGTTTTCTTTAATTCCGCTACTTTATGCTCTCTCCAAACCACATAAGCCTGCTTTTGCTTTTTTGTTAGGGGAGCTATTTGGTATTGGATATTTTTATGGTACTTGCTATTGGATCACTTACTCAATGATCAATTATGGTGAATTACCCGTAGTCATAGCACACCTACTTACTTTAATCCTAGTAGCGATTGTCTCTCTTTTTCCTGCTGTTTTTGCCTTACTAACTAACCATATAGTGAAAAAGCTAGGAGTAGAAGCTTTGGTTTGCGCTCCTATTGTTTGGGCAGGGGTAGAATATCTTAGGCTACACGTTTCTGGTGTAGGGTGGAACGCACTTGGTTATTCACAAAGCTTTTCCCCTAGTTTAATTTGGCCAGCAAAGTATGGAGGAGTTTTTTTGATTAGTGCTTTAGTCGTTTTAATTAGTGCCGCAATTACTCTAATTATTTGTAAACGTACTCGCTTAACAGTCTCAATCTCTATAACAAGTATTTTAGTTTGTTTGGCTGTTTTCTTTATTGGTAAGCTTTCTATTAAAGAAATCCTTTTGCCAAAAGACTCTATAAATGTAGTAGTAGCACAAGCGGTTGCTCCTGTAGGTGTTTCTCAATCAGAGCTTGCAGAAAGCCTTACTCGTCAAGTTGATTTAAGTATACAAGGGGTAACAAAACTTAGAGAGTCGCAAACAGATGAAAACCAAACAATCCTAGTTGCATGGCCTGAAGCCCCATTTAATTTTGCTTATGATCGTGATGAAAATTGGCAAAAAATATTTGCTGAATTTACCCAAAAACACAAAATCTATTTTTTGTTTAATGGTGAAGCTAAAACAGAAAATGGCCTAGGAGAACATAACAGTGTATTACTAATTGCTCCAAATGGTGAGCGTGTTGGTCAGTATAATAAAATTCATCTCCTACCATTTGGTGAATATGTTCCAATGCGCGGTTATTTGCCGCTTATTGACAGAATTCCAGCACTCGCTGGTGATTACACTCCTGCTAATAAATATTCTGTCTTAGACATTGCAGGTACAAAAGTAGGAGCGTTTATTTGTTTTGAATCAGTCTTTCCTGATATTACTCGTGAGACTGCTCGTGCTGGAGCAACAGCTTTTATCAATGTTGCTAATGATGGCTGGTTTGGCCAAACACCTATTTCACATCAACATTTAGCACATGTTGTAATGCGTGCTGTAGAAACAAATCGTCCACTCTTAAGAGTTACTAATGTTGGCATTTCCGCTTATATTGATCCCAATGGTCAAATAAAAGACCAAACACCAATTTTCCAACCAGCATTGCGAATTTGGCAAATAGCAAAGATAAAAGAGGCTCTCCCACTTACCTTTTATACACGTTTTGGAGATGTGTTTGCCTTTGCTTGTATCTTAATAACCTTGCTGCTAACATTACCCCTTTCAAAAATATTTAGGAGGAAAACTTAATGATAGACGACCTTAAAGAACACTATACAACCCTCCAAAGCCGTGTAGTAGAGTTAAGGAGGTTTCTTTGATGTTGAGAGTAAACAAAAAGAATTAGCTCAAATTGAAGAACAAGCATCTGCTTCTGACTTTTGGAATGACCAACCACGCGCACAAAAGGTTTTACAAAAACGCCGTCGCTTAGAAAATCACATCCAATTATCTCAAGAATTAGATCGAATGCTAGGAGACATTGAAGTCTTACTAGAATTTGCTCAAGAAGATGAAAACTCTTTGGTGGAATTGCGTAAAACTTTACCTAAGTTAGAAAAAACTTTAGCTGAAGTAGAAACAGAAATGCTATTTTCTGGCGAAAATGATAGTGCTAATGCAATTGTAGAAATTAAATCTGGTGCCGGAGGAGTAGACGCTCAAGATTGGGCAGAAATGTTACTTAGGCTCTATCTGCGCTGGGCAGAGCGAAAAGGATTTAAGACCGAACTTCTAGATCAACAAGCAGGCAAGGAAGCAGGAATTAAATCAGCTTATTTTACCGTCACAGGTGATTATGCTTATGGCCTATTAAAATCAGAAAGCGGAGTCCATCGCCTAGTGCGTAACTCGCCATTTAATACTGCTCATAGCCGAGAGACTAGCTTTGCCTCAGTAGATGTAGTGCCAGAGATAGATGATGAAATTGAAATAGAAATAAATGAAAAAGACATTCGCATAGACACCTATCGCTCTTCTGGTGCAGGCGGCCAGCATATTAATACCACAGATTCTGCTGTACGTATTACACACTTTCCAACAGGCATTGTAGTTAGCTGTCAAAATCAACGTTCACAACACCAAAACCGTGACGTTGCTTTTAAGGTCTTACGTGCAAGACTTTATGAACTAGAAATGCAAAAGAAACGCGAAGAACTTGCTAAACAAGAAGCAGCAAAAATGGATATTAGTTTTGGTTCACAAATTCGTAACTATGTCTTACAGCCTTATCGACTGGTAAAAGACACTCGTACAAAATATGAGGTAGGAGATGTAGACGCAGTTTTAGACGGAGAAATAGACCCATTTATTAAAGAATATTTGCTACAAGCCTCTCGTGAAAAACAATCAACAGTTGAAATAGTAGAAAATAAATAAAAGTTTATTTCGTAAATAATTGATTCTAATGTAGGGGTAGACACATAGGTCTGCCCTCTACTTACTTAATTTGCTATATTTCGGCCTGCTAACCCGCTTATCCCGCCTCCTGGATGCGTGGCTGCACCACAAAGGTATAACTGCTCAATAGGTGTGCGATATTGAGCAAAACCAGGAATAGGACGTAGGAAAAAGGTTTGTGCTAAGGTCATGTCACCACCATACAAATGTCCCTCGCTTAGATGGAAACGCTCTTGAAAATCGTGTGGTGTTAAAACCTGAGTATGCAACACTAGTGAACGTAGATTTGGTGCAAATTCGCTTAGTCGCGTCAAAACAAGCTCGCATATTTGCCTAGCATCAACATTACCTTTATATGGCGCGTATTGCAGCCAAATTGACATAACATGATTTCCTTCAGGTGCTAGAGTTGGATCAGCTAAACTAGGAATAGTTACTTCAATATAAGGTTGGTCAGATACATTACCATATTTTGCACTGTCAAAAGCTTTCTCTAAGTGCATTATACTTGGAGAAATAACTAGTGTGCCTCGTAATGCTTTCTCGTCTAAAGTAGGAAAATTAGGTAATTCACTTAAAGCTAAATTAATACGAGCAACAGAACCATTATAGCGGACATGTTGCACAGCGCGGTTAAACTCTGGTTCTAGGTCAGGAGGAGAAATAAGCTTTGTAAAAGTGTAGCGTGCATCATAGTCAGAAATAACCTGTACGCCTTCTATTATCTCACCAGAGTCTAGTTCCACACCTGTTGCAACACCTTCTTTTACTACTACACGCAGCACCCTAGTGTTAATGCGTAACTCAGCCCCAGAGCTTTGTGCTGCTTTTGCGAGTGTTTGGCTAATTGCACCAACACCACCTTTTGCTGTAGCACGAAAATACCCATCACCTATTGTTAAGTGATGCAACAAGTTAAAGGTCGTACCTCCTGCAAATGGCCCTTGTGTTATTCCACGTACAGCCACGCTAGCTAGCAAACCTTTTAGTTCTACATTCTCAAACCATTCATCAAGTAGATCCCGCACAGGCATTACTAATAGGCGTATCACCTCAGTCATTTCACGGCGACCATAACCGCGCAACTTGCCTACTAGTGCTGCTAAGTCTAATGTTTCAGCAGCAGAGGGGTTATGCGCTTGAGGTGGTGTCATAACATAAGCGGTTTGCAAAAGGTCGCTTGCCAAGTCTAGCAACTGCAAAAACTGCCGGTAGCGAGGAGCGTCATTAGGTGCAAAACCATAGATAACATCAATTGCCGCTTCTCGATTTGCAGGCAAAGTAAAGCTTTGTGGTAACAAACTTGTTATAGTGTCGCGTTCAATTATCTCTAACCCATGCTTATATAGCTGTAAGTCATTTATTATATGGGGGTTAAGTCGTCCACTTATCAGGCTAAGATCTGCCTGAAAGCCTTTAGCAAATTGGGTAGTCGCCGTTACACCACCCAAATACCCTGATGGCTCCAGCACAAGCACACGCTGTCCAGCTTTGGCGAAATAGGTTGCAGCAACTAGCGCGTTTGGTGAAGAACCAAGCAGAACTGTATCATAGGCACTCATGGGCGATCCTCCAGAATAGCTAATGCAGCGTTACGCCCTGGAGCACCAGTAATACAGCCACCAGGATGTGTACTACTGCCACACATATATAAATTTTGGATAGGTGTTCGGTAGTTTGACCATTGTGGTGATGGGCGTAGAAAAAAGATTTGCTGAAGTGCTAACTCGCCGTGAAAAATATGGCCAGCAGTCAAACCAAAAGTGTTCTCTAAATCCCAAGGGGTCATAATATGTTTATGCAAGATAATGTTTTTTAAGTTAGGCGCGTATTCAGCGAGCGTGTCAATCACTATATCTAGAAATTCTGCCTTCTTTTCCTCATTCCATCCACCTTCTAGCTCAGATGATGCATACTCTACAAACAGCGACATTACATGTTTACCAGGAGGTGCCATACCAGGATCAAGTAGTGAAGGAATTAGTGCATCCATAAAGGGCTTGCGCGACCAACCGCCATACTTGGCATCGTCATAAGCACGCTCTAAATAGTCAATGCTAGGTGCAATCTCAATGGAGCCACGCAGCAAAGCTTCTTTGCCTTTAGGAAGCGAAGTAAACTCAGGTAAGCCATCAAGTGCTAAGTTTACCTTACAGGCAGGGCTACTAATACGAAAGCGTTTTACATCATGGACAAACTCATCAGGTAAGTGTTTGGTTTCGACTAGTTTTAAGAAAGTGCGTTTTGCATCAGCATTTGAGACGATCACATCAGCAAAATACTCATCGCCATTCTCTAATGCCACTCCTGTTGCTACTCCGTTTTTGACTATTACCTGAGCAACAGACGCATTTACCTTGATCTCAACCCCTGCTTCGCGTGCAGCACTGGCAATTGCTTGGCTTAGCCCTCCTGTGCCACCACGTGCAAAACCCCAAGCACGAAAAACTCCATCTATATCACCTAGGTAATGATGTAGTAAGACATAACCTGTTCCAGGTGTACGTGGCCCCATAAAAGTGCCAATAATACCACTAGTTGATTTACTGCCTTTAAGCGGTTCACATTCA
>JAHFUF010000029.1 GCA_023265235.1 Blastocatellia bacterium | reverse complement strand
TTGCTCCATTTCTACGTTGGCGTACCAGTTAAAAGCTTCTAAAACTCTCTCATAAAGCTCTCTCATCGTCCTTTAGCCTAGAATTATGAACATAATCAGACTTAGCTAATTAAAAAATCTGGTTATGTTTTCTTTTTTATTAGTAAAAATAAGTTTTTCTTTTACCAGGTAAAACCGTGAAAAAGTAAATAATTTTCTACTAGAAATAAATAGTCTTGCTGGTCAGTTAATATCTTATCTATTATCAAATAGTTACAAGAAAAGGTACAAGAATGCCATTTTTGCAAGATTTCGCACAACTTTTGCAAGAATCTGCAAAAGTTCAATCTTGTACCTTTTTTTGAGAAGTTTGTTAAAAAAAGTAAAATTTGTAACTAATACTAAATATATATATTTATCTAAACAATCATTAGAAAATAATGATTTTATACCAAGCAACAAGGATCAATAAAAATACCATATATTTTAAAAATATTGTGCAGGATCTCGCAAAGCTATTATTACCACTAAAGCTTAACTACTAGTAAAAATCAATCTTATTGCTAAATTGAGTACTGCCGAAAAACTCTAATGAACAAAAAAACACCTTAAACCTTGGTTTTATCAGCTTATTGATGGCTTATTTAGATTGGCACAGCTATTGCTAAATGCAGGGTTAACCAAAAAATATTTGTTCCTACAAATACAACAAAAATAAATCATTATCCAGAAAGGAGAGCTAGTCCTGGTATGGTCTAGTAACACCTAATGCTGTCTAAATCTATAAAACAGCTTATTAGACCATGCTAGTAGCTAGAAAGTATTATGAAAAGTGCTTGGAAGTTTTTCTCCAAAATAAAAGCCTCTTTAACTAAGTCTCATAACACTCATGGTAACGAGTTTTTCAGTTGCACAAATAAGCCTATTCAAAGTAGAAGATCTGCGACAATAAAACAAATGGCTAAGATCGGTAATGTATTAAATCACCCAATTACCAAAATGGCATTAGTTGCTACTTTCGTTATATGTCTTTGTGCAACAAGCACATATGCACAAGGTGGCAACATTGAGCAAACCTCAAATACTATTGAAACCACAATTAAAAACCTCTTTACCCAAATTTATGACAATTTTCGCGTTCCCATTTCTGCTGTGGCTTTAACAGTAGCGGCGGCTAAATTTGCTTCTAGTGATGCTAATGGACGTAGACAAAGCTATTTAATCGCTGGGGGAATAATACTATTTTGGATTATCCCCGGTATTATCACCTTCTTTACTGATGTTACTAAACAATAGCTTATTAAGGACTAAGACTTTATTAGGCACTAATAGCTGATAGCCAAGGGATTATATTATGGATTACTCAGACAATATACCTTATAGCCCAACATATAGATCCTTGTCAGAGCCAGTGTATCGGTTGCGTTGGTACTTTATTAGGCTTACAGATGCAGACCTAGCAATAGTTACTCTATCAACTGTAACCCTAATGATCCTTAGCGACCTCATAGGGATTAAGCAGTATCAAATTGGTGTATTTAGGCTTGATCCTTGGGCATATTTAGCTTTGGGGCTACTCTTAACCCTACTTATTAGCTTAGGCCATAAACTACGACCTGAAGGTAACATTGAGCTTATCCTAAGGGGCTATATGTCTACTAAGCTTTTAGTTACTTATACCAAAATTGGTGACAGGTTTTGGCTTTCTAGTACTGGTAAATATCAACCTAGCTTATCTACCAAGAGTAAAAAGAAAAAATAACTATCGATTATTAATTGATAGTTATTAATTGATAATTTATTGATTAACAACTAGTTAGCTAATTAGTTAGAGGAAAAGAAAATGTTAGATTTTTGGGAATTAACGGCAAGTTCCGCTTGCTTAGCTTTTGGGTTATGGAAAACAGGTTTTAGTGACCTAATAATAGAAAAGCTTTCTACTAAAGCTAGAGACACCTATGCTTGGGTTACTTCTCCTGAAGGTGCTTGTAGACTCTTAGCTGAAGACCTTCCATATCAGGATTTCTTTCAAGATGTAATTTTAACTGAAAATGGCTATTTATGGACTGGAGTTGAAGTTAAAACTATTGCTACTGATTCTATTAGTGGTTCTGACTGGGAAGCTTTAGGAGAAAGAATTTCTCGTATTTATAGCACTTTGCCAGAAAAAACATTTATTCAGGTGGTTTTTACTGTAAATCATACTAGTGATTTACCTGCTTATATCTTTAAGCAAGTACTAAAAAGAGCGGCAAGCTCTCCTAGTGCTGCCCTTGCTCCACTAGCCTATTCTCGCGCTCGTTATTTTAAGCAGCAAGCTGATGCAGGAAAAATTCGCTCTATTAGAACTTTTGTTTTCTTAGGACGACAAAAACCTAGCAAGATGACAGATATTCCTATTTCTGCTATCTGGTCAGCCAAGCCATTTATGGATATTCAACATGAAGAATTTCTAGAGATTTATCAAGAAATTATTAGAGTTAGGGACAACTTTATCAGTGTTTATCAAGATGTAGGTGGTCAAAATAGTGCTGCTCCAATATCAGCTAGAACAGCCTATGACCTTATCTATCGTAGGCTAAACCCTGCTAGAGCTAAACTTCATCCTAGCCCTAATCTAACTATCAATCTTCCTTGGCAGACTACTAAGAAAATGAGCGTAGATGGTATAGAACTATCTAGTACCCATGAAGAACTTTTTGCTAATAACCCTAGAGAAACTCTTTGTTTTACTAATGCAGAAATACAAGATTACTGGATTAATTTTGAAGGTGTTTTAGCTAGTACTATTTCATTAAAAAAACTCCCTACTCGTGTTTATGCAGGGCTAATGGAGCGTTTTACTCGTAGTAGAGAGATAGATTTTGATTATGAGACTGTCACTAGCTTTGAAGCACGCAGCTATCAAGACGTTGATGAGGAACTAGAACGTAAGCTTAATTGGGCAATGAAAAACATCACTAGGGCGGGCAATAACCCTAATGCTGATGAGAAAGCCAAAGCTGATGATTTAATCCAAATTCGTGACCGTATTCGTAAAGGTGAAGAAAGAATTGGTAATGTAGGATTACAGATTTTCTTTACTGCAAATAATAAAGCTGACCTACGTTACCGTGCTGATAAGATACTTGCGCTACTACGAAGACTTGAAGGTCTAGAGGGTGCAGTAGAAAGTGATGTAGCATTTGAGAGCTTTGTTGGAGCATTACCTTGTGCTCCAATGAAAGATCCTCGCCGCAAGCTGACAGTCTCTAGTGTAGCAGCAAGTCTAACTCCTTTTACTGGCTCTCCTACTGGTGTTAGCCCAAGAGAAGCTATTGATATATTTGAAACACCTGATCAAAAAGAATTCTTTTGGAATCCACGCTCAGAGACATTTGATAGTGCAATGACGCTATTTTGTGGCCCCCCTGGAAGCGGTAAATCAGTAGCACTAAATCGTCAACGTAGCACTATGCTTATGTCTGGCCGTTTAGGAGTAACACTAGACTTTGACCGCAGTGCTATGAGGCTCTGTAAAGCTGTTGGTGGAAGATATATTAATATTGGTGATCCGCTAGAAACTCAAGGGTTAGGGCTATTTGCTATTCGTCCACAACCTGGAGAGACATTTAAACCTGGAGAATTAACACCTGAAGGCTTGCCAAAAGACCGATTAGAAGATTTATTTGATAAGGTAGAATTACTTTGTTTAGATCCTAATAGAGAAAGTGAAATATCTCTTGAACCAGTACAAGTAACCATTCTAAGGAAATATATTACGCTAACCTATGCAAACCTAGTGGATATGACCCCAACCCTCGATGATGTAATTAATAGTCTTTATAGTGCTTATCCTCTAGATCTTGATATAGCTAGAGATTTGGCAGCTAGACTAGAAATATATGCTAGTAATAACTCACTAGGTAATTTCTTAAATGATGCTGCTGACCCGCTATCAGTAGATATTCCCTACACTGTCTTTGACTTCAAGGGTGCAACTGATAATCCAAAGTTGATGTTAGTTGCAACAATGGCAGTACAAAACTATGTAAGTCGTTTTATTCGTGCTAATCCTACTATAGAAAAGTTTGTTGACGTGGATGAATTCTATGTAATTACTGACTATAAAAAGATTTGTAAGTTAATTGCCTTAATAGTTAGAACAGCTAGAAAGAAATCTACTGTAGTCTCAGTAGCAAGCCAATCACCTGATGATTTTGATAAAAACGACATTGTTAGAGGTATTAAAAGCAGTTGTGAAGTGAAATGGTTACTAAGAAGTAATGATCCTACTACTACTGCAAGGGTGTTTGAATTATCACCTGGAGAACTAGCAGCGTTACGTAGATTAGAAGTGGGCGGAGAAGACTTTCGTGATTGTTTATTAATTTACCCTAGCACTGGAACAAGAGGCGGTTGTGCTCATTTACGTTTAAGATTCTCTCCTACAGATAAACGAATACTTATGAGTGCTGGACGTGAAAGGGCTAGTGTTACTGAGGCTCTAGCTGACCTTAAAGGCTTTGGTCAACTTAATGATACTTTTTATCAAGCTCTTAAGGGTTAATAAAGGTGATTAAGCTCTGGTTAAACCTTAACTTAATAAGTTTAATAGCAATAAAAACCTTAAAAAAGAAAAAAAGAATGAATATTTACTATTAAAATAAGTAAATAAAATTACAGTAAAAATAAACAAGAAGGTTAAGTAAAAGAAATTTAACTAATCAATAAAAATTAGTTAAATAACTATTAATTTCTAATAAGTCTAATTAATAGAAATATTAATTAATTAAAAACGAAAGGAAATATTATGGAAAATAGTCGTAGAAAGAAATTTTTTTTAACTACAGCTATTACTTTACTGCTTAGTACAGTGACATACGCAGCATTACCAGTCATAGATGCTGCTCATATCAATGTTACTAATCTAGGGTTTGTAAAAGAGCTAGAACAACTACTTGTCCATCACCGCTATTGGATAAATATTCACGGCAAATGGCAAGATTCACTAAAGATTATTAAGGTAGACCAGATTGTTAAGGCTACAACCAAAATTGATATTAATAAGCTTGGTTGGGACGAACAGGGGCCATTTGCTAAAGAAGGTGCTACTCAACTAGCCGCTAAATCTATTAAAGAAATACAAAATTTAATGGATGGCAAATCCAGTGATTTAGGCAAAGTAAGAGAGAACTTAGAAAGAGTTTATCGGCCTGCTCCTGTTACAACTGATGGTGCTAAATCTCAAGTAGCAATGCAGCAAGTATCTGAGGCTATTACATTTGTTGGTGAATCAAACAAAGCTATTGAGGAAAGCAAAAAAAATATTCAAAAGCTCAAAGATGACGTTGAAAAGGGCGGTCTAAAGCCTGGCGACTTGGAACGCTATCAAGTGCTTGTTGCTACCTATCAAGCCCAGGTTCAAAACTATCAAGCTCAAGCTCAAAATCAAATAATTCGTCAACAAAGTGCTGATCTAGGTTTTAAGATTGCTGAAAACAACGACAAAATCAATAAACGCCTTGATGATAGGTACAATCTATTAGAAGGAATGAAAACTGTTACTTTAACTGGTGCCATAAAGAAGCAATCTAAGGCTACTGCTGGAGTAGAATAACCCTAAATAGAAGAAAACAAACAAGCTTTTAGTCTTGAGTTAACTAAGGTTTGTTTCTAAACAGAAATATAAACCAAAAATAATTAAAATATAAGCAAAAAAATAATTAAAGCATAAGAGAAAGGAAGATTTATGTTATCAGTTTTAACATCAGGATTAACTTCACCACTAGCTACAGTAGCCTTTTACCTATTCCAAATACCTGGAGTAACTAATCATAAGTTGCCAGGTATATCAGATGTCTATATGCCAACAGATGCCGCAGCAAAAGCATATGTACTATTTGAGGAAGTTAACAAGGCGGCCTTTCTCTTGTTGCCTTTGTTGCTACTAATTGCAGGTGGAATGGCTGTAGTTGGACTAGGTGAGCAATGGACTATGATTGATATTATAAAGCGTGTTGTAGCAACCATCTTACTCTTAGTAGGGATACAGTTTATTTATGGTGGTGTAATGAGTTTAGGTGTTGGCTTAGGAGAGAAAATACTTAATAGTAATGATGTGCAAAAATTAAACCAACGTTTTGAGGAAATAGCTAAAAAGAAACAAGATGAACGAGGGGTTGATAGCGATAAAGCAACTAGCTATATAGAAAGGGCAGGACTGTTTTTAGCAGCCTTTAGTGCTGATAGAGTGATGAACCTAGTTACTGGGTTAACTACACTACTATTTTTTGTAGCTACAATTGTGATGACTAGTTTATGGAGGGTACTAGCAATAATACTGTTTGTAGTCTCGCCGTTAACAGTAGTGCTAGGAATTATTCCTGGAATTGGTACTAAGATAACAGCTAATTGGTTTGGAGCATTGGTGCAAATGGCCTTTTGGCAAGCATGGTTTAGCATTTGTGCTTGGTTTGTAAACAATGCTGATAGTATTTTCACCATATCAGATAGTACTAGCCGTTCTGCTGTAGCTAACCATGTTGAATCAACTGCATTTGCTGTTGTGTTTCTAATTCTTTACTTGGGTACTCCATTTATTGTTAGTGCAATAATCCCACTTTCACTTTTTAGTAGTGTTGGAGTTAGCACGTTAATTAGTGTCACTAACCTTCTTATTGGCGGTGCTACTAAAATACTAAAATAGCTGGTTTTGCTAAATAATTGTTAATCAATAGCTTGTAGAAGGCTAAATAACTTATACAACAGTAAATAGGAAAAAATTATGTCTATTCTAAGAAGGAAAAACACCAATCAGAACAGTAATGTAGCTAGTAATGCCAGTAACGCTAATAATGGTAATAACGCCAATAATGGTAATAACGATAGTAATATAGGAAACCAATTACCTGAATGGACAACACCTAATCAGCTAACCACTCAGCAAATGCAAGCGATAATGCAAAAAGATAGCATTAAAAGAAAACATAATATATTTTGGGGTAGAGCTTATTCTGGGACTGCTCAACTACAACAGAATAATTTGTTATTAACAGTAGTAATTTTTCTAGGGTTAAGTTATGG
Source organism: Blastocatellia bacterium (assembly GCA_023265235.1). GTDB lineage: Bacteria > Acidobacteriota > Blastocatellia > Chloracidobacteriales > JADJPF01 > JADJPF01. Next base: position 9,463 of record JAHFUF010000029.1, on the reverse strand, counting down.
GTTTTGGAATAGTTATCAGTGGAGGCTTCTTGCTACTGAATTAGGCTACAAACAATGGGTAGTATTTGATAGAAGCAATGGAGTTACAACACCTAAAGACGCTAGAACATTTCAAACAGGTGCTTCAGATGAGGAAATACAGGCGATGGCCTGGAATATGACTCGTTGGGTCATTGCTGCTAGTTCTACTAATGTAGAAACGGCTTACAGTGAAGCCCGTCAATTTATGACTAGTGAAATGCGTAGTGAGTTTGATAAGTCTTTTGGTGAAAAAGTAGACGACTTAAAACAACTAGGAATTTATCGCAAGATTGAGAATGCTAATGTTAGACAGATAACAGAAAAAGACCTTCCAGCAGGAACAACAGTTCGTCCTAGCCGCTATGATGTAATTGTAACGGGTGATTTATACACTTATAGAGAATCAGACAAAGACCAATTAGCTAAGGGGCCATTTGCTTATAGATTACGCTTAGTTCCATTGAACACACGTAGTATTCAAAACCCTACTGCCCTATTGGTTAACTCTTTAGAAGAAGTTGATTATCAATCTACTTTGACCAAAAAAGATGAGAAAAAGTAGCTAATTATTAATTATTAATTATTTAGAGCAAAAGCTTTATTTCTAATATGTTGAAGTGCTGTTAGGTCAGAAGTTAAAGAGAAGTTAAAGAGAAGTTTTAAGGAAGTTAAGGAAGTTAAGGAAGTTTTTAATGATGAGAGGCGATGCAAATAAAACAAAAGGGATTAAGTTAAGTTTATTAAGTTTAAGTAATTTAATCTACTTTGTTTTTGTATGGGTAAATAGATGAAAAAAAGAGCTTACTTGCTAACAATAATATGTTTAATGTGTTCCTTGCTGACCTTGCTGATAGTGGGAGCAAATAACAACGCTTTGGCTCAAACCCAAACCAAAAACAAGCTCAAAGGGGTTGAAGCTAGTAATAATAGAGCAAGTACAAAAAGTAGTATTATAAAAGTCCCTTACGTAGTAGAAATTGATGGTGAGAGTGCTAAAAATGGTAGCGTTATCACATTAGCAGTAAATGCAATTACAATTATTAGATGTCCAGAAGAACCAGTAAATTTCTACCTTGGTAGTAGTATTGGAATAGATGCATTTCAAGCAGCAGAATTTGATAAAGCTCTAGGTAGAAATGAAATCTATGTGCGACCTCGCGTAGCAGGAATTAACACCAATCTAGCAATAGAGTTTGCGTCGGGTCCAATTGTTATTTATTTCAAAATTATTGAAGTAAATGGTGGTAATAATGCAGGTGATTTTACTGGTGAAGTAGTAATAAAAAACTCTCATTACAAAGACCTGTTAGCTGAAACCAAAGCTAGTTTGTTAGCTAGTAATAAAGAGGCTGAAAAGCTTAAATCTCGTATTCAAGAGCTAGAAAAACAATCACTAGAAAAAGCTACTTCTCTTTGCCAAGAGGATAAATTAACTACCCTAAGATTAGTAGAAGATGCGGTTATATTTACTACTAAGAAAAATACTATCAAGCAAGCTAATGTGTCTGTTAGCCAAATTGGTAGAGTACAAAAAGTAAAAGGCGGTTGGATAGTTAGCCTTGCTATAGAAAACCGTAGTAAAGATTTTCTCTCACTAGAAACCCTAGAAAGCCCATCAGGTAAAGTAATTACCTCTTGGACTCTACCTAAAAAGCTTTCTCCTAAAGCAGAAACAAAAATGTCAGTCTTAATAGAAGATGAAAACCTTAAGGATCTCAAAGAAACCTCTAAGATACCTAACGAGCTAACCTTGCTTCTTAATGGTAGTCCATTAAAGGTTAAAACATCCTACTAGGTATTAGTAATAGTAGCAGTACTAACTACAGTACTAATTGCAGTCAAGGAGTAAATACTATGGAAAACAATAATTTAGCCGGTGAAATGGCAAACCTACAGGCAATGATTGGTGGTTCAAATAGTTCAAATAGTTCAAGCGGCTCAACTGGCTTAACAAAGTCAAATTCAAGCTCAAGTGTAAATAATAGTAATGCTGGGTTTGATAATAATTCTGTTGTTGTCCTTACAGATGAGGACGACCAGGACGAACAAGACAAATTTAATGAGCTAGTAGGAAGCTTTGATCAACCCAAGAAAAGCACTAATCTAACAGAAGAAGACGTTTTATTAGCAGACCCTAATTTAGTACCTCAAAATAATAATACTCAAAATAATGCTAATAGTGCTAATAGTGCTAATAACATTAACGCTCCTGGTGCTAACAACATTCCTGCTAATGATCCATCACAATTTGCAGGTAATGATCCTTTAGGTACTAATGGTGTGAGTAGCGGAGTTAATAGTAGTAACTCTAATACTGGTGTAGGTAATAATCTACCTATAAATAATAATGCTAATCTACCAGCAGGTAATAATCTTGCGGCTAGTGTAATGCCTAAAGGTAATTGGAATCAACGCTTTGTAGTAATTGGTGTTTGCACAGGGATATTACTACTAACTATAATATTTCATAATACTTCGGGTAAAACCAACCCTAAAACAAACAGCGATGAAATAGCACGAGCATTACCACCACCAGAAGCTAACCCACGTATGGCTGATTCTAGCTTGCATACCTATGAGCTAGGCTTACCGGATGGTAAATTGCCTAGTAATAAGCCAATCAAAGTAGAAGATCCTTTACCACCTCTTACTATTCCATCTGAAGTAGCACCCGCTCCTATAGTTAAAAATGAACCTACTCCAACACCTGTTGTAACACTAAAACCTGAAATAATAGAAGAACCTGAAGATTTTTCTATTAAGTTTCGTGCTGCTAACAAACTAGCCGCAGAAAACCTTCTTGATAAGAACAAAGACAAACAAGAAGCTAAAGAAGCCGCTAGCGTGCTAGAAGGCTTAAGAATACCAATGCAGTTAATAGAACCCTTGCGTTCTGGTATCCCTACCAACGTAAGTGCTGTAGTGATTGCTGATGTAAAAGATGGTGTTGGTAACACAGTAGTTCCTAAAGGTTCAAGAGTACAAATACCTTTTTTGGCCTTTGAAGTACAAGGACGAGTTAGCAATGATATTGGTGGTAACACAGTTATTGTTTTGCCTAACAACAAAAAAATAGCTGTTAAAGGTACGGTTAAAGGCACAGATGGGTTTGCTGGATTAAAAGGTAAAGTCAAACAACAAAGTAAAGGCAATCTACTGGCTAGAACAGGCAGAGCAATAGGTAGAATTGGAGCTAGGGTTATTAGTGTAGAAACAGGTGGTGTTGGTGGCTTTATTATTGAGGACACCATCAATCAAAGTGTTAACACTAGTTTACCTTTTATCCCTACTGAACGTGTTGTTGAAGTGATGGCTGGTACCCCTTTTACTTTTAATATCAATTAACAACTTTAATATTAATTAATTATATTATCTATTAATTGTTGATTAGAAAGTATTTAGTTATGTTAATAAATAGAAAAAGAAAACATATTTTTAATTCTTGGATTGATAATATATTCAAAGTAAAAACACTAGATTTATCTAGTAATAAAGAGCCTGGGTTTATTATCATACCAATAATAGTTGCTATTGTATTTATCCTAATATTTTGTTTTGTACTACTTACTGTTGTAGTAAAAAATAATGGTGGTGATGGAACTGGGGTAGCTAAACAAAAAGATGAATCTAATAACCTTCCTAGTAAAACACAAGATTCTAGTAATAATCCTGATAAAGCACCAAGCAGTAACTTACCTGATAAATATGATGAAAACCAAGATTTGGGTAGCGGCTATCTCAAATGTGTTGAACTTAACGGAGTAAACTTTCCTCGTACACCTGCGCTAGATCGTCGTGTTAGGCAAATCTGGCTAGAGACAAAACAAGACATCGATGCTCAAGGTATTCCACCATTAAGGTTTAGCTGGGGATTTAGAACAAATTGCCAGCAAATTAATGTTGATTCTGGTGGTAACACTAAAGCTGAACCGGGTACTAGTCCTCATGAAGCTGGTAGAGCATTAGATGTACGTGATATGACTAGACGCAATGATGCTGGTCAAATTAGAGCTATTTTTGTAAAACATGGTTGGCATTGGGCAGGTATCAAAGATCCACCACACTTTGATATTAAAGGCTATACCGTTGGCGAACCAAGTCATGCTGACTGGATTAGAAAAGCCCAAGCTGATTTTGAGCGTGGGGGGCCACGAGAAGGTTGCAGAGGCACAACATGTGGTCAATAAAGGCTAATAGGACTGGGACTAATAGGACTGGGACTAATAGGACTGGGACTAATAGGACTGGGACTAATAGGACTGGGACTAATAGGACTGGGACTAATAGGACTAAAGGGGTAATGGGTGATAAAAAGGGGTTGTTATGTTAGGAGTTAAAAAAGAGGTTTTATTCAAAGTATTAGCTATCGTGGTTTGCATAGTAATCTGGCTCTCTTATTCAATAAGCTATTTTTTGGTACAAAAACCTAAACCGGATGAAGGAATTGCTATTAGTCAAACGATAGGTAGTGGCAGATGGGAAGTAGTAAGCGGTGGACTGCTAAAAGACATTCGTAGAATAGCTTTTGATAATAATGGAAAAAGAGGGATTGCTGTTAGCCTAGAAGGACATTTACTTAGCAGTGAGGATGGAGGATTAAGTTGGGATATAGCAGGAAAGATGTCTTTTAGCGAAGATGGTGAGACTTGGAGTGATGAGCCTGAAATGGAGCTAGTTAATGCTCTAGCTATTACTGATAAAGGATTATTTGTTGGTACTGCTGTAGATGAATCCAGCTATGGAGCTATTTATCAATTAGATAGCTCTGGTAAATGGAGAGTTCAAGCTGGTAATTATGGAGGCTTACTTGCTGCTAGTAATAACTCTGTGATGGTTGGCAGTAAAGGCTTAATGATTAAACTATTACCAAATCTTGCAAATAGCCAAAATAGCCAGAACAAGCAAGCTAAAGGAAGTGGCATAAATACCAGTACAAGGACGATAAATAGTGAAAATATTGCATTTCAGCAACTACCATTATGGGCACAAATTAACCTTTATTCAATCGACCAAAAGGATGAAAACCTGTTAATTGCTGGGGATTATGGACTAGTTTGTAATTCTACTGATGGTGGTAAATCGTGGAAAAATATCTCACCTGATAAAGCAAATAAATTACCTCTCTATAGTGCAGTACTGGGTAATGAAATAGGTCTAGTAGGTGGTAGCGGTGGTAGCTTCTGGCGACTGAATAAAACCACTGGTGTTTGGCAGAAAATCACAGGGTTAAAGAAAAGCCTAACTATATTTGCTATGTATGCGGATAAAGAAGGTAATTGTGTAGCAGGCGGTGGTGATGAAATAGGCAACTCACCTTTTATAATTTATTCATCAGACAATGGCTTATCTTGGCAATACGAATTAATCCCTCAAAACTATGGGAGAGTTGTCTCTGTGGCTAAGAGTGCTAATGGGGTATTTGTTGCTACTCTTGATGGCCATATTTTACTACGCAAAAACAATGCTAAATAGATTTCATTTTAAGTTGTGCAAGTTAAGAAGTTTAAGAAGTTTAAGAAAGTTTTTAAGATTTTAAGTTTAAGTTTGGAAGTTAAACCTATGGAAAATAAAGATGTTAATCACGACAACCAACACCTCAAGGATCTTAAGGATCTTAAGGATCTTAGGGATCTTAGGGATCTTAGGGATCTTAAGGTTAGTGATGCTAAAGATCTTAAAGGATTTGATTCTAACGGGACTAGTGGAAGCGATGATAATAAAACGCATCAGGACGAGAATAATGCTCAAGAAACAACTACGTTAACAGATGAGCAAGAAACCTCAAGTGAACAAGAAAGCTCTCAAACCTCAGATTCAGCTTCAGATCCAAACCTAATCAAAACCTCAAATAGTGTCATTATTGAGCAACTTAACAAGGTAGAAAGTTTTTTAAGGTCGATAGTTAATAGATTAAATAACAAACAAAGAAAACTTTTAGGCTACTCTATGATGGGAGTAGGTATAATTCTCTCTACTTCAATAATAGTTAATACCTTTAATAAGCTAGAGTTTAGCAATGTATTTGTTTCACCAAGCTCAAAAGAGGCTGTTACTAACTTATTAACCAAAGCTGCTACTGTAAGCTCTCAAAGCAAAGTTAATAATAATTTATCTGACTCTGGTTCTAGTTCTGATGTGGCTAATAGCCCCAATAGTAATACTGGTAATGATGATATGTTAGCTAATTGGCAGCCTATCACTTCCCTACTAGCTAGTACTGAGAAGAAGAGAAGGCAAGCGGCTAAGGATTTGGGAATTGATAAGGGAGAATGGATACTAGCTTGTGTATCTGTTGGTTGTTGGGATTGTGATAGGGTCGCACTTACATTAAATAAACTTAAAATTAACAATAAAGTTAGTAACGTGCTGGCTATTACTACAGCTAATCAAACAGAGGCTAGCCTTTGGAAAGAACGACTTGGACTAGAGATTGAAGTAAGGTCTGTATCGTCTGAAACCTTTGGTGATACTGGTGCTGTCTTTCTACCTACAATTATTAAGCTAAAAGATGGTGTTAGCATTGGTGCTAAAGAAAGCTTGGAGGGGAAATAATTATGTTAAGACTAACAGAGGTAAGAGCTTGGAGAGGGTTACTAGCCAAAGAAAACCATTTTATAGATGACGATGTGGCATTAACAGTGGCTAATTGGTGGGACTATAACCAAGGCCAGCTAACACTTGAGGGGCCACCAGGTGGAGGTAAAACTCAACTAGCCATAAAGATTGCCAAAGCTAAAGCCGCGCCGCTTTATAGGCTACAGTGCTTTAAGGATCTAGGGAAAAGACAAGCTTTGTATGATTGGGATAGTAATATCCAAGCTGTAATAACCCAAACCAGTATAAAAAATGGTCAAGTACCTGATGATATTAATGAGATTATTTACACCCAAAAAGCAATGGTACGTGGCATATTAACTAGGGTACTCTTAGATCCTGACCCTAATAAAGTATTAGTAATTGATGAATTAGATAAAATCCCACAAGAACAAGCGTTTGAAGCATTACTACTTGAATACTTAGAGGAAAACGCTATCTCTGTACCAGAAACAGGAGAGCGAATAGTAAGCGCATCAGGAAAACCACCACATACTATCATCACCAGTAACGCGGGAAATGGTGGGCTAGTAGCATCACTATCTCAACCAGTGCTAAGACGTGGTGCTTATCTATATGTACCAGAACCCTCTCTTTCATTAAGACAAGTAATACTTGAAAACAATGCTCCTAGACTAAGTAAAGAATTTATCAGATGTTGTGTGCTATTTACTGAGCAAATTAACCGTACTGTTAGGTTAGTCAAGAGAGTTGCTATCTCAGAAATAATTATGTGGGTTGGTAAATTACAATTAGCTGATGAGTTGCATAGTGCTAAAGAGCTTAATGGAGACATTATTGGGCTTACCATATTTGAGCTAGTTAAGAATACTGGTGATAGAAAACGTGCTTTAGATGCTACTAAACGAGTGCTAACTTGGATTCAAACCCAGAAGCATAAGGAATTGCTTCAACTCGATAAAGAGCTTGGCTATGGCGTTAATGATGAAGCGGTGGATCAGGCAGCGTAACTAAACTACACTATTGCTTATATTTGTATTTTTTTTATTTTCAACGGTAAAAACTATATCGCTCAAATCCGTAAATTATTGATTTTAAGCATGCTGAATTGTGTAACATGCTATATTTATTCGACCCCTAAAGCTTTAAAAACTGCATTTATTGGATCTGAATAAAAACTAATTTGGAATTTAGCAAATAGTCCTCCTGGAACAGAAGCAATATCACCAACACTACTCATAGGTATTAAGATTCGTTTTGCCCCAGAATCAAAAGCTACTTGAAGGCTATTAGCAAGATTTTCTACTGGAACAATGCTTCCTCCTAAACTCATATGTCCTAGCACTACCATTTGGCTTTGCAGAGCTTTTCCTAACACTCCTGAGCATAATGCAACGAAACTTGCTAAGGTAATTGAATCGGAAGCTCCTGTGTTATGGAGTTCAACTATATGTAAGTGATAGTCATGCTCCATTGCTTTTGCACCAGCACTTACTCTAGCTAAGTTAGCCTTAAAATAATCATAAGCAACTTTGATAGATTCTCTTGATGCTGAACTAGAGCCAACTCCAGAAATAGATAGCTTTCCATTGCCAGATGTTACTTGTAACTCTAATCTATAAAGCCCTAATAATCCTTGAGAGCCAGGCATAACTGTATGTAGCGTTCCTGGATTCATTTGGCTTTCAGGTATTAGGGAATTACCACCTTGTTCTGGGACACTAACAAAATGTTCTTCCAAAGATTCACTGTCTATATAACTAAAATGAACATCATAAAATTCCATTCCACCTATCTTTTTTAATTGCTCTTTAACTCGTCGTCGTGTTTCTAATGCATATTTTAGGCATCTTCTTACATCTTCTTTATTAAAACTACTATCAGGATGAAGTAGTTTTAATAACCCAGAAACAGTACGCTTAACAGCAATTGTATCTCGCTGGTTTAAGTTATTACCTAGCTTAAAATATTTGTCTATTGCGTCTGAGAAATTATGTTTTCTCATTTCTCTAAGAAACTCTGCTAGGTAATCAACGATAAACCCATATAGGTTAGTAAAAAACTCTGGGCGCATTTTGGGTATTTCCCAACCAGGAATATAAGCATGAAACCTATCAAAAAAAGCACAATCAATCATTACTTCTGGAAAAGGTGCAAATAAATGGCCTGTTTTAACTAATGTTTCAACAGATTGGTTAATATTCCCTACAAACACCATTGAAGCATCAGCATTTATTGCATCACGGCCTCTAGAAAAAGATCCTGAAGCCATAAAATCTTTCATAATTTGTATGCCATCACGATCCTTAAATGAAATACCTGCTACTTCATCAAATGCTACTACATCCCATAACCCAACTAAGCCTACTTTTTTAGTGGTCATATTATAAAAAAGGTTAGCTACTGTAGTTTGACCACCAGAAACTAGAATACTGTTTGGGCTGATTTCCTTATAAATATGGCTCTTACCAGTACCCCTTGGCCCCAATTCACACAAGTTATAGTTGTTTTCTACAAAAGGAATCATTCGGGTCAACAGGTGCATTTTGGTTCGCTCATTTAGTACTGATGGCTCCATGCCTGTTGAGCGCATTAAGACATCAATCCATTGATCTAATTCAAAAGCCTTACGTCCTTCAAATAAGGCTTCCATATCCATATTTGGCATTTGAATTGGTTTTAGTTCTGTAATTTGGAAGGGAGAATTTTTCTGATTTTCTTCATAGAAGTAATTTAAGGAAACAATACACCAAATACCACCTACCAAAAGTTTTTCATATTTTTTTACTGATGTGCTAGATATTTCTAAGTTTTTGACTCCTAAGTTAGAAAGCCAAGCTTCATAAATATCTCGTTTTTCATTTAGTTTAACAGTAGCTTTATCTAT
>JAHFUF010000469.1 GCA_023265235.1 Blastocatellia bacterium | reverse complement strand
TCCCCTCTGGATTGTAGGAAGCGGTTAGCGAGACAGTTTGCTTTTGCTTTCTGCCTCTGAAGATCGAGGAATCCCCCACTTCAAAAAATTCACAGAATTTTTAAGTGGCGGGAGGTTCAATCTGTAAACTATTAGTTCTAAAACATCTTAAGCTTTTAATGCCCTGTTAGGGGCATTTGACAATAGCCCAGTGATTTATCTCTGGGCGTTAATTTAATAATTTATGGCTAGAAAACGTGCAGTAATTCTCGGTTTAGATGGCGCGACTTTTGACATCATTGATCCAATGATTGCTCAAGGCCGCTTACCTAATTTACAACGTTTGATTGAAAAAGGTGTAAGTGGCCCTTTGCGCTCTACCCTTCATCCTAATAGTTTTCCTGGCTGGTCAAGTTGCACTACTGGTACATCAGAAGGAATGCATGGTGTCTATTCCCCTTTTATAAAGGTGCCTGGAGCATATGAATTTCGGGCAATGAGTGGGCTAGATATCCAAACTAAAACTATTTGGGAGATACTTTCAGAACGTGGTCGCTCTGTTGGTGTAGTAAATGTACCAACTACTTATCCAACTGTTCCAGTAAATGGTTTTTTAGTTACAGGAATGCTTACCCCTACTTTAGAGTCACAATTTACCCACCCTCCTGAGCTAAAAACAGAACTTTTACAAAATGTTCCTGATTACATCATTGAGCCAAAACGAAATAACAATAAAGATGAAAAAGCAGCAGAGTTTCGCGTCTGTCTAGACGCACGCCAAAGAGCTTTAGATTTTCTCCTGTCTAAATACGATTGGGATTTTCTCATGGTAGTGTTTTCTATACTAGATCGAACTCAGCATGATTTTTGGGCAGACATGGACATAACACACCATAAACACAACCCAGAAAGCAAACATAAAACCTTTATTTATGAAATGTATGAAAAGGCAGACAAAGCCGTAGGTCGTTTGTTAAAGCATATTCCTGAAGGTACCCCGATTTTAGTTTGTTCTGATCATGGTTTTTGCGCTTCACGTTATGAGGTTCGCTTAAATGAATGGCTAAAAGAACAAGGTTGGTTGGCTTATCAAGACAGCTTTTCTTGGAAAGCAAAGCAAACTTTTGCTGCATTAAAGTCAAAAATAGAAAATCGTATTACGGTTGCTCCTCCTGCGGGCTGGGACAACGCACTAGATAAAAAAGCTCTACGCGGTCGAGCAATTTTTGAGGAAATTGACTGGTCAAAAACCAAAGCTTTTTTTGGTCAAGATCGCGGAGTTTGGATTAACCTTGAAGGCAGAGAAGCTAATGGAATTGTTAAGCAAAAAGATTACCAGCCACTGCTTAATGAAGTACAAGCAAGGTTAAAAACTCTACGGTCGTCTTTTGATAATGAGCTAGTTTTTGAGCAAGTTTTGACTAGGGAAGAAGCTTTCCAAGGTAGCTACTCTAACCTATTGCCAGACTTAGTTTTAGTAACCCGTGACTCGCGCTATGTTCCGCTAGAAGGTCGTAGTGATAATGCAGTTTTTGTTGCTGGTAGCACAACATCAGGAGCGCATGCACCTTATGGGGTTTTTATTGCTTGTGGAGATGGTATCCAACAAGGGGTAAAGATAAACAATGCACATTTGCGTGACATTGCGCCTACAGCACTTTATGCAATGGATGAAGCATTAACTGAAGATATGGACGGGCGCGCATTACAAGAAATTTTCTTTCCAGAAATAGCCAGTTCTCGCCCTATACGTCGGCAAGGGAGTTCCTATCGTGACTCTAGCCTTGCAGGAGCATTTGACGAAAACGAAGAAAACGAAATTAAAGAACGAATGCGAGCATTAGGTTATATTAGCTAAAATTAGCTGAAGCTTTTTAAGTAAAAAATTATTGGCTAGGAAAAAGCTCTTGGCCTTCTAGGTAGCGATCATAAAAAATATTACTCACTTCCTCCATAGACATTCCCATACTTCTTGCTTCCTTAGCTAATTCTACCGTAGTAGGGTAAATAGCAGTAATAGGTTCTTTTTCAGCACAAGCAAAACCATTTTCATTATAAAAAACTTTATGAAGTGCAAAACTAGCTTTTCCATCTTGCCAATGAACTACAACACGATATTGGCTTTGGTAGTCGCTACCCCAATCAGTAATTGCCTGATCATGGGTTAAACAACGTATTTGTAATGTTTTCATTTCACTAGTATTTACCATACATCCACATTGATATTTTACCTGCACTTGGGTTATATCTCCTTGAGTACTTCATCAAAATCCCTAAAAGAGTACTGAGGTTTTGCGGGATTAAAATACAAAGTTGGTAAAAGAAAATCAAGTGCTTTGGCCTAATTTCAAAGCTGTTTCTTTTGTTAATGAGCATGTTATAATTCAAAATAGTTTTCAGTTTTGTCACCTATATCATACAAAAAGGCACAGCACAATGACCACCGAAGAAATGTTTCAATTATTACTAAATGAAGTGAAAGAAATGCGCTCTGACATAAAAGAGCTAAAGGCAAATCAAGTTCGACTAGAAGCAAAAGTTGATACCAATCATGCTGAGATGATAGAAAGGTTTGTGAATTTACGCTTGGATGTAATGGTTATTAACGGCAAAATAGACCGATCTTTAGCAGATCAAAGGCTTCATCGTAGATCTACCCAATCAGCTATAGCAGAAATACAAGCTCGCCAAGACCAATTAGAAGAAGAAATTGGAGAAATTAAGGACAAGCTAGAGAAAGCAAGCTAGGCAAATAAAAAAGCCCGTTATTGGGTATGAATCTGGGTACAAACTTTTACAGCCACCGTTTGGTGGCTGTAATTTCTTCATTCTACTTATGAGCCGTGCTGGGATCGAACCAGCGACCCGCAGATTAAGAGAGTGTAAAAATACTTATTAGCTGAGTTTGTTTAAGTTTACTTGAGTATTTTAATTTATACTCTTGTTTGAGCTTAACTACTCAGCTATTATGTTTGTGTATCACTAAGTTTAATCTTGTTTGGCTGAAGTTGCAGACAAAATGCAGACAAGGGGTTAAATTGAGATTGCTTATTAACCAATAATTTTTCATATGGAACCTAAAAAAACACAAAAATATCTTAAACCTAAAATTGGCATTAGAGGAAACTTAGAATTATTTGTTAAATGTATAAATGAACATGCTCCTGAAGCTATCAAAGAATTTTATGAAACAGTTTACAGCCCTTTCTATGATATTTTAGACATAGAAGTTTGTAACAAACAAATAATGTTAATAAAACCAGAAGAGACAACATCTATAAAGCCAAAAACACTCTCTAAGCTTCTATCTAACCCTATCGATCCAACACATCAAAACATCCAAACGTATTTATATATAGTTGAACATAGAGCTAATTTTTCAGAAAAATATAAGTCTTTTGGTATTAAATTTGATGGATGGCTTAAGAAGTATTATGTTGATTGTTATTGGATGAGATTTTTAGCTGCATATACATTATATAGTTGGATAATAAGCCCTCGAAGCAATAATTCCTTTGAACTAAAATACTATGATTTACCAATCAATTTGTTTAGTTGGGTAACCAAAACACCAGCAAAATATAAATTATTTACTTCTACTACTTCACATAAAAATAATTTAAATAAATTACGATTAAACTTATTAGATAACTCTTTTGAACTTACTAAAAATAAACCTTCTCTCAGATGGGATTTTTTTACTACTGATAGAAAAGAATATATTGAAGCTTGGAAAAAAAAAGCAACAGAAAATTTAGAAGAAATAGATATACTATCCATAGCAGACAGCAACTGTAAGAAAGAGCTAATTAAATCCATAGAAAACACATTAACAGATCATTGTAATAAAGTATTAAACACATTTTCTAGTAACAAAACCTTAGACAATTCATATAAACAAACAGAAAAAGGTCAACCACAATTTCTATCAAATTATGAAGTTTATTACAAAGAAGAAGAAAAAATTAACATTATGCTCACTATTAAAAATCACATTTTGGGATATAAAAACAATGAGCTTACTGAAGATACAAAAGTTAAAACATTTTATTTAGGGGAAGATCAAGTTAATCGCAGAGTAAGAAAAACAGTAAAGGACTATGGCCTACCAAAAAGACCTCAAGGAAGACCAAAAAAAGATAGTCAACAAAGAAATAAATAAAACACATTACTCTTTTCATTTCCGTAGAGTATTATTTGATAGTATAATACTCTAAACTAAATATACTCTTAACACAAATAAAAAGATAAAAATAGTGACGTTTTAAACTCTAAATTGAGTTTTAACATGCTCTAGTTTAAACCTATCATTTCAATTAAACTCACATCATTAAAGCTTAATCCACTAAATAAAAATTAAAAGGTCTGGTCTATTTTATGAATAATCCAACTATTAGTTTATCTGACAACTCATTTATAAATATTGAAAAAAGGTTATTAACTATTCAACAAGTAGCAGACATACTTCAGCTAACCCGAATTTCTCACAAATTGTCAGAAAGAAGCTCCTTGGTATAGTATAAGTAATTTGAAAGAAAGAGCTTATAGTAGAACAAGGAGCAAATCAATGACACCAGAGTTTACAAAGAAAAAGTATGAGTTTCAAGAGCATGGAAAAACAAAAGTAATAGGAGAATTTGATGGAGGAACAATAACAAGTGATGGAGGGGTATTACTACTAAGAGAACTAGAAATCAAAAGTCAAGTGCTGAAAGAGTTTGCAGGATGTTTTGAAGATTATAGAAATGCAGAATATATAGAACATACAGTAGAAGAATTAATAAAGCAAAGAGTATATGGAATCATACTAGG
>JAHFUF010000468.1 GCA_023265235.1 Blastocatellia bacterium | reverse complement strand
CACAGCTTGCTCGACGAATTTTTGAGCTAAAAAAAGCTCGCCATCGTGTTTTTGGTAAGTTTGTAGAAGTCAATTGTGCGACACTACGTGGCGATTCTGCAATGTCATCACTCTTTGGCCATATAAAAGGCGCGTACACTGGAGCAAATAATAGTCGTCCTGGGCTACTTCGCACTGCTGATAAAGGTTTATTATTTTTAGATGAAATTGGTGAACTAGGATTAGACGAACAAGCAATGTTACTTAGAGCACTAGAAGAGAAAGTTTTTCTTCCTTTAGGCTCAGATCAAGAAGTAAATAGTGATTTTCAGCTAATTGCTGGTACTAATCGAGAGTTAAACAGCTTTGTTACACAAGGAAAGTTTCGTGAGGATTTACTAGCAAGGATTAATCTATGGACATTTCGCCTACCTAGCCTACGTGAGCGTGTAGAAGACATTGAACCTAACCTCCAATATGAACTAGAAGCCTACACTCGTCGAACTGGTAATCGAGTTACTACTAGTAAAGAGGCTAAAGAATATTTCTTAAAGTTTGCCACATCGCCTACGGCAAAATGGAGTGGTAATTTTCGTGATCTCAACGCAGCAGTAACCCGTATGACCACGCTAGCATTAGGAGGTCGAATTTCTCTAGAAGTTGTTGAAGAAGAAATTGAGCGATTGAAAGCTGCTTGGTATAGCCCTAGTCAACCAAACAAGGAAGAGCAACTACTAGAATCATTACTAGGTAAAGAAGAAGTAAGCCAAATAGATCGCTTTGATAAAATTCAACTCTTGGATGCTTTATCTGTTTGTAATTTGGCTCGTACACTTTCTGAGGCAGGCCGTGAGCTATTTGCTAGTTCTAGAGGGCAGAAAAAAAATATTAATGATGCAGATAGGTTGAGAAAATATTTAGCTCGCTTTAACCTACAGTGGCAAGACATTAAAAACTCGTCTGATGAGCAAGAGTAATCAAGAGTAATTAAAATGTTTTCCAGAATGTTTTCCAGAATGTTTTCTAACTAGAAAGTCCTACTATAATTTATGTCCGCTTCAAATCAGGAAAAAGATTCTTTAGTCAAAACTATCACACAAGGAACAATTTATATAACAGCCGCAAAACTTTATTTTATTGTTTCTAGCTATGCGATTTACTTTGCCCTACCACGGCTAATTAGCTCTGAGCTTTTTGGTATTTATGGCTTTGTTATTAGTATTGTTTCTATTATTAATGTAGTTTTGGTTACTGGCACACAACAAACTGTTTCTAAATTTGTTTCTGAAGACTACAGTAAAGCTGATTCGATCAAAAAACAAGCATTAAAATTACAAACCATTCTTGCTGGTACTATTACTTTGGTTTATTTTTTTTCTGCCCCATTAATTGCTAATATTTTTAACGACCCTGCCCTAACACGTCCATTACAAATATCTGCATTAATTCCAATGTTTTATAGCCTTTATGCTGTTTATGTTGGTTATTTAAATGGTCAAAGAAAATTCTTGCCTCAAGCTATTTTAGATTGTACTTATTCAACATTAAAAGCTGCTGGAATTATAATCCTAGCACTAATTACTAGTAGTGTTAATGGAGCAATATTTGGGTTTGGAGTGGCAGTAATTATTGCTTTTCTACTCGCGCCTTTTGTTTCTGGCCAATCTACTAACCAAGAAAAAGGTAAGATTTCAATAACCACATTTCTTAAGTTTCAATCTGAGTTACTAGGAGCAATTTTAGTTAGTAATTTGCTGCAAAGAGCAGATTTAATTTTAATTAAAAAATATATTTCTACTGACAGTGTTATAGCTAGTCAAATGGCTGGCTATTACACGGCTTTAATGACAATAGCTGGAGTCACTTATCAAGCAATTGTTTCTGTTGCTTTTATAATTTTTCCTATTATTTCTAAAGCTAGTTTTGAACAACAAAAAGACGAAGTAAAAAGTTATATTCGTCAAACAACTAAATACACTTTTATGTTAATGGCTTTAAGTGCCACAGTTTTTTCTTCCAATGCTAGAGTTGTTTTAGAGGTACTTTACAATAAAGAATATACTATTGGTGCAGAAGCTTTGACTATTGCTGCTTATGGTTTAATGTTTTTTGGTTTAATTTATATTCTTACTACAATTATTTCAAGTAGTGGGAAACCAAGAGTTTCTTTAATAGTTGCAGTAATAACTTTAGCCTTTAGCATTAGCATTAATATCTTATTAATACCAAAATATGGAATTATTGGAGCAGCCTCAGCGACTACAATTGCCATGTTTATTGGTGTACTACTAGCAAGTATATATATTTATTTAACATTTAAGGCTTGTTTTAACTTAAAATCTGTAATCAGTGTCTCTATTGCTGTTATATGTATGTATTTAGTAAATAATATTTTACCTGATATGTTAATTAATTTATTTTCAGGAAAAATAAATATTATTATTAACTTAATGTTTCATATTGGAATACAAACTAGTATTTATTTAATAGCTTTAATAATAACTCGTGAGCTTACTAGTTATGAATTTAATCTAATACGCAAAGTAATTAAGGCTTAATATTATAATTTTACAGTTAATTATTATAAATTTTTCCCTTGAGATCGCAAAATTGTAGAAGAAATATCAACTCTAAAATGTTCAACTGGAATTTCTACGAAAAAAGGTTGTAAATCTTTAGGTATTATAAGGTTTGCTAAGGTTTTAACTTGATTATCATACATACGAGCAGCAACTAAAAACCTTCCTCCTTGTGCTGCAATATTTTTTAGACATTCAATCATTGCTTTTTCATTATCATAATATTTTGGAGAAACCACTCTTAAAGCTGTGTCATAGCCTAAAATATAATTACAGCCCCCAAAAAGGTCACACTTTTCCATAAAAGTAGCTGCTTTAGTTATTGTTATGGTTTTATAACCAATAAATTGCGCTATTCGTTTAAGAACAGTTTTTTCATCTAGCCAAGGTTTATCAACATTAGCAATTGATAGTTCAAAAACTACTGGTTGATTAGTTAAGCCTTCCACCACTTTAGCTAATGTCTTATGGCCTTTGTGCAAAGGGTTAAAAGAGCCTGCCATTAGCGCAAAGGTTTTTGGTAAGCTAGTAATTTGTCCTAGTGGAGAAATCACAATAAATTTATTTTGGTTATGCCAAAAATCTTGCCACTGATTTTGTGATTGCAACCCTGCTAGTGTTTCTTTATTGATTAATAATTCTGACATTTATAAAACTTGCCTCCAACTTCCCTCCAACTTCCCTCCAACTTCCCTCCAACTTCCCTCCAACTTCCCTCCAACTTCCCTCCAACTTCCCTCCAACTTCCCTCCAACTTCCAACTCTACCAAAATTTGGCTCACTAGGTAGTAAATCTATTTGTTCAAAAACACATTCAATATTACAATCCCTACAAACTAACTTTACAAACTAATGGGTTAAATAACATTTTGCTTTACCTAAAATTATAGTTTTGCCCTACCCTAAAAAGTTATTTCTAGAAAAAGCGACTAGGAAAAATTAACGAAATTGCATGCTCAAACTTAAGATTAAAAAAGAACTCTTGCCCACTCGTTGTGAAATATGCCACAAAGCCGATTGTTACGAGCCAGATTTTAACTTTTGTGGTCGTTGTAATCAGTCTTTAACAGAAATCACATTTGATAGAATTGAAAACATGCCATCTAAAGAAGTGCTTTATGACTGGCAAATAATAACGCTAAAAGATGTCCAAATTATTTGGTTAAAACTATCATTAAACTTTTTGGGGATTGTAATGCTTCTTTGCATAACCCCTGCACTTGGTGACTTTATACTTTCTCTACCACCAAATATGTTTGGAATGTTTGCACTTGGAACATCAGAAGCGATAATAATTTTTACTATTTTAATTGTTTTATTTGGTGGTAATAAGTTACCAGAAATAATTCAAAAACTTACAAACTTTATTAAATCTATCTTCCCATAAAACTAACAATAAATACTATGAAAAACTTATTCTTTTTATTAGCACTTTTTGTTTTCTTCTCCAAGTCAGTTTATGCACAACAAAACCTTGATAAGCTTATTCAAGAAGAACTTCCTAGTTTGGTTAGTACTTATCAAAAATTACATGCTAACCCTGAACTCTCTCATAAAGAGGAAAAAACCTCTACTTTTATAGCTGAACAACTAAAAAAATTAGGCTATGAAGTAACCGAACGAGTAGGAAAATATGATCATCCAGAAATAACTGGTTATGGAATAGTTGCTCTACTAAAAAATGGCTCTGGCCCAACAGTGTTGATTAGATCAGATATGGACGGGCTACCAATAGAAGAAAAAACAGGACTACCTTTTGCCAGTAAAGCCAAAATGAAGAACGATTTAGGAGAAGATGTTTTTGTAATGCACGGCTGTGGTCATGATATTCATATGACTTCACTTTTGGGTACTGCAAAAATGCTTGCTGCCTTAAAAGATCAATGGCGTGGTACTCTAGTCTTAGTAGGTCAACCAGCAGAAGAACGTGGCACTGGAGCAAAAGCAATGCTTAATGATGGGTTATACACTCGTTTTCCTAAACCTAATTATGTCTTAGCTTTGCACGATAGCGCGAACCTTGAAGCAGGAAAAGTTGGTTATACTGAAGGTTTTTCTTTAGCTAATGTAAATAGTGTAAACATTACAGTTCGAGGTGTTGGCGGTCATGGTGCTTATCCTCAAACAACTAAAGATCCTGTAGTACTAGCAGCACAAATTATTTTAGCTTTACAAACCATTGTGAGCCGAGAAAATTCGCCTCTAGACCCAGCAGTTGTCACAGTTGGTTCAATTAATGGTGGTA
>JAHFUF010000467.1 GCA_023265235.1 Blastocatellia bacterium | reverse complement strand
ATATCAAAGGGTTTTTCAACAAAATCATCTGCTCCTAGCTTAAAAGCTTCACGAGCTTTATCGATAGTAGCATAAGCAGTCATTATGATTACTACTGTATCAGGGTATGATTCTCTACAATGCATTAAGAGATCTATACCACCTAAATTAGGCATTTTTACATCTGAGATAATTACATCAAATTCAGTGCTGCGAAGTGTTTCTAATGCTCGGGCACCGTTTTCAGCTACACTAACATTGTAGCCTTCTCTACGGAAAACCCGTTCAAGTAGTTCTCGCATACTTAGTTCATCATCGACAATTAATATTTTAGGCATGACTAGGAATTATAGCCTTTCTATAAGGTGTTGTGAACGAATTAATTTTCTCCTTTAGAAGTAATTTTTCCACTACTCGAAAAAATTTTTGCTGGTTTTAATATATCAAAAGAAGAATCTATTAAAGAATTTTTATTTTGTGGGAATGTTATAGTAATTTTAGTTCCTTGCCCAGGGCTACTCTCTACAGTTATTTTACCAGAATGATCAGAAATAATTTGATAGACAATAGCCATTCCTAAACCTGTCCCGCCAGGACGATTAGAGTTAAAAGGTTCAAAAATTCTCTCCATTTCTTCCTCAGACATCCCAATACCTGTATCAGAAAAAATAAGTTCTATGTCTTGGTTTTTTCTTTCCCTTATACCAATGATTAATTTTCCCCCTTCTGGCATTGCTTGTAAGGCATTTCTGGCTAAATTCCACACTATTTGGCGTAATTGGTTGGAATCAGCTAGTATCATTAAGGGTTCTTGCGGAGAATCGACAGTAACTTCGTGTGAACTTGACCATTCAGCACTATAACGAATTAAAGAAACAGTTTCTGCTATCCATTTAGCCAAATCAAATTCAACTAGTTTAGAAGGACTAGGGCGAGCGTAAGCCAGAAAATCGCTAACTATCTTATCTAGTCTGTCTGATTCGCGTAGCACAATTTGCATAAGCTGAGATTGATCTTCTGATAATTCTAGTTCTCCTCTTAGTACTTGAACTGAGCCACGCATTGCTGCTAAAGGGTTGCGAATTTCATGTGCAATTCCGGCTGCCATTTTTCCCATAGCTGCTAGTCTATCTCGACGGCGAATTTCTAGTTCTAGTTTTATTATCTCAGTTAAATCTTGAAAAGAAAAAACAAGCCCATTTGGTTTACCATCCTCTTGTGATAAGGGAGACGCCGTAATACCTAAATGCATTTGGCGACCATTAGCAGATTGACAAATGGCAGTAAAACGAATTGGTTTAGAGATGGCTAATAATTCAGGGCTAAAACTTATGTTTTCAGATTGATCCCCAAAAACTTGTGAAAAATTGTGTTTAATTACTTGACTAGCTTTATGTTGAGTGATTTCTTCGGCAGCACGATTAAATGATAAAATTACCCCAGATGTATCTGTAGTAACTAAACCACTATGAATGCTTTCAATTATCCGTTCATTAAAAGCTTGCAAGCTAGCTAGGTTTCGGTTGGCTTTAGTTAGAGCAATATGGCTAAGTTGTAATCTTTCTGCTATTTGTCCTCCAAGTACACCAATTACTAAAATGGCTAAAATATATAGAGGAACGCTTTGTTCTGGAGTTAAAACAGGGAGGTTCTGATTAAGTATTTTATAATATATTAATGCTATTACAGTAGCATAAGAACAAACACATACTAATGAAGCAATTAAAACCGATAATCTAGGTAGAACAGTACTAGCCGCTAAGACAATTACTATATAAAGAGCGGCAAAAGACTTTTCTACTACAAATGTTTGGTAGACTATATAGCTAACTAAAACAACATCTAAAAATATTTGTAGATATGCTTGTAGGATATAACGAGGTGAAAATTTTATTAGTATACTATAAATTACTGATAATGAAGCTATTACTAATGTTGAGCGGATAAATACATGAACAATTACTTCAGCAGGAGAGACTAGATTAATAACTGCTGCTGTGCCAAGTAGTATTAATATGACAGTAAGACGGGAAGCAATTAGCCAAGTTAGTCTATTACGCATGTTAGCGTATCTATCTAAAAACAGCCAATAATTGGTAAATACCTTTCATTGGCTGTTTTTAGTATTATGAAATTATTGTTTACCAGCTAGACGTCCAATTAGTACAAACAACGGTAAGTACATAGAAATAACAATACTACCAATTGTGACACCCAAAAATACAATCATTATTGGTTCAAGTAAGGTCAGTAGGTTTGCTACAGCTGCATCCACTTCTTGTTCATAGAAGTCTGCAATTTTACCTAACATAGTATCAAGTGCACCAGTTTGCTCGCCTACACCAATCATTTGTGCAACCATTGGTGGGAATATGTTTGAAGCTTTCAAAGGTTCAACAATAGTTTGTCCTTGTTCAATACCAGCACGAATCTTCATAATGCCTTCTTGGATGATTATATTACCAGCAGTACGACCAGTAATATCTAAAGACTCTAAAATTGGTACACCTGATGAAAGAAGTGTGGCTAAAGTACGAGAAAATCTTGCTACTGCTACTTTACGTAATATATCGCCGAAAATAGGTGCTTTAAGCAAAAGATTATCAATAACTCGACGACCATTAGTGGTGGCATAATAGGACTTAAATGCATAACTCGTTCCACCAATAGCTATCAAAACTATCCACCAATAACCTGCCATAAAGTCGCTAATAGTAATAACTATTTCTGTAGGTAATGGCAATGCTTCTCCAGGGCCAAGTAAGCCTTCAAAGATATTCTTAAATGCAGGTATTACTACCACCATAATAATAGCTACTACTACTACAGCTAATCCAATAACTGCTAGTGGATAAATAGAAGCCGATACTATATCGCTTTTTAGCTTAACAATTTTTTCAATATAGATAGATAAGCGTTGTAAGATCAGATCTAAAATACCACCAGTTTCTCCTGCTGCAACCATGTTTACATAAAGGGATTCAAAAACCTTTGGATGACGTGACATAGACTCGGCCAGTGTCATACCAGATTCTACGTCCGTTCTTACTTGTAACAGGGTTTGTTTAAAGAAGTTGTTAGGTTGTTGGTTACCTAAAATATCTAAACATTGTACTAAGGGTAACCCTGCATCAATCATTACAGAGAATTGGCGAGTAAAAATAGCTAGTTCTTTAGCACTAACTTTTTGTCTTCTTCCTAGTTTAGGTATTGCTACTTCTTTGCCTTTTTCTTTGATACTATTAACGACTATTTGCTCACGCCTAAGCAAATTTTCTAAAGTTTGTCTGTCTGGTGCAAAACGCTCACCAACCACCACTTCATTACTACGGTTACGTCCTTTGAAGGCATAAACTGGCATAATTTTATACTCCTTTACTTAGCCTAATATTAATTATTTAATTATCTTATTGGCGGACGCCCCATTGGAGGGGCACCAGGTCTTGGGCCAGGAGGTTGTCCAGGTGCTCCAGGACGTGGTGGGCCACCAGGGCCACCAGGGCCACCAGCATGAATTAACCCACTACCACGATTAATCAATTCCTGTAATTCATCTTGGTTGTGTGAGCGTTGCATAGCCATTTCCAATGTAATTTGGCGTTGGAAATAAGCAGTAGCAAGGGCTTGATTAAAAGTTTGCATTCCAAATTTTTCTTGACCCGTTTGCATCATGGAGTAAATTTGATGGATTTTGTCTTCACGAATCAAGTTGCGAATAGCTGCATTAGGTATCAAGATCTCCATTGCCATTGCACGGCCCGCGCCTGAGGCTTTTGGTAATAGCGATTGGCAAAGAATCCCTTCAATTACTAAACTAAGTTGGGTTCTAATTTGTGATTGTTGGTGTGCTGGAAATATGTCAATAACACGGTTAATTGTAGAATAAGCAGAGTTTGTATGTAATGTAGCAAAGGTTAAGTGGCCTGTTTCTGCAATACGCAATGCTGTTTCTACTGTTTCTAAGTCTCGTAGCTCACCTATTAGAACTACATCAGGGTCTTCGCGTAAGCTGGCCCGCAATGCGTTACCAAAAGAGTGTGTGTCAGAATGTACTTCCCGTTGATTGACCACACAATTTTTGTGTGGATGGAGAAACTCTATAGGGTCTTCTATCGTAATAATATGCTCGTGTCTGTCCTGATTGACTTTATCAATCATCGATGCCAGAGTCGTAGATTTACCAGAACCTGTAGGGCCAGTAATAAGAATTAACCCTCTAGGTTTTTCACAAAGTTTTTTTACTATTGGAGGCAAGCCTAGTGCTTCAAAGTTTTTAATTTCATAAGGAATAGCACGAAAAACTGCCCCTACAGCACCGCGCTGATTAAAGAGGTTAGCGCGAAAACGAGATAAACCTTTGATACCAAAAGAGAAATCTAGTTCTAATGTTTCTTCAAAACGATGTTTTTGTGCGTCTGTTAAGACAGAATAAGCTAATTGTTTTGTATCAGCAGGGGTGAGTTCAGGGTAATCTAATGGGCGTAAATGGCCATCCACTCTTACTTGAGGAGGCGAATTGGTAGTAATATGTAAGTCAGAGCCTCCCAATTCAGTCATTTTTTTGAGAAGTTCACTTAACACTAGGTTTGCCATAGGTTTTTCTCCAAGATGTAGACTACTGATAGCTGTAGGGTAAATAAATTTTGTTATTTATGAAATTTTTGGGGGTTATTAGCTATCACAAGCCTTTATAGTAACAGTTACTTTCTTAATTGTGAATAAAATTTTAGCTATCACAACCTTATTTTACTAGGAAATCTACAACTACTTTATAGTTTCTCTAACAACTTCTTCAATGGTAGTAATACCTTGTTTAATCTTAAACAGACCACTAA
>JAHFUF010000466.1 GCA_023265235.1 Blastocatellia bacterium | reverse complement strand
ATTACCTCGATGACAAGTTAAAACTTTTAAGATAAACACCTTCTCAAATTCAGCTAAAGCATCATCAAGTAAAATACCTCGCTCAATCATCTCATCAATTAAACTCTCTAGTTTGTCGCGCATGCAAAGTCCTAGTTTGTTAACTGAAAGCCTGTTAACAAATGATAAGCGTCATTATATTTTTGACTTGTTGCAGTAATTATTTCTAAAGGTAACTCTGGTGCAGGAGGTTGTTTATCCCAAAGCAAAGTTTCTAGATAATCACGCACATATTGTTTGTCAAAAGAAGGTTGGCTAGAGCCAATTTTATAAGAGTTTACAGGCCAAAACCTAGATGAGTCTGGGGTTAGTACCTCATCAATTAAAATAATTTTATTATCTAATAAACCAAACTCTAATTTTGTATCGGCAATAATTATCCCTCGTGAACTGGCATATTGATAGGCTTTTTGATAAATCGCCAAAGTTAAGCCTTTTAGTTTAGTGGTTAACTCTTCACCAACTAAATTTGCCATTTCTTTTTCAGAAATGTTTTCATCATGACCTGATTCTGCTTTGGTGGCAGGAGTAAAAATTGGTTCTTGTAATCGCTCAGATTCTTTTAAGTTATATGGTAGTTCTATACCACACAATAAACCATTTTTTTTATACTCTTTCCACCCTGAACCAGCTAAATAACCACGAGCAACACATTCTACAGGAATTGCTTTTGTGCGTTTTACTAACATAGATCGGTCAATTAGTTCAGAAAAATTTTGTAGCCTTTTAGGATATTGACTAAGCTTTGCTGTAACTAAATGGTTTTGGACTATATCTTTTAAGAAGTCAAACCAAAATAATGACATTTGATTTAACACGATTCCTTTTCCTGGAATTGCATTTGGCAATACACAGTCAAAGGCAGAAATGCGGTCTGTAGCAACTATAAGTAATTGCTCACCTAAGTCATAAACATCGCGGACTTTGCCACGTCGAAATAATGCTAAATCTGTAAAGCTAGTAGAGTAAACTAGTTTGTTAATAGTAACCTCTTAAGGAGAAGAAAAGTAAGGGGTACTCAATTATTTGAACAACCTATGGTTTTGTCAAGCCAGTAGGGGCAGACCTATGTGTAAATAAAAGAGGGCGAACATGTAAGTCCGCCTCTACATATGCGGAATATGCGGAAACCTGCATTTAAATTTGCTCAATCGGAAAACGAACTTTATAATTTCTCTTTTAATTCACTTTGTCATTATTCGTTGATAAACTAAAAACATTTGCTTCTAAAGACGTAAATTACTAGCAATTCAATACATGTTTTTAGAGTTTTTAATCCTAAACAAGGAAAAATTAATGAAATTTGAACTTATTTCTGACTATCAACCGCGCGGTGACCAACCAGCAGCAATAAAGGAATTAGTTAATAACTTGAACTCAGGCGAAAAGCACCAAGTCCTATTAGGTATTACAGGCTCAGGTAAAACCTATACTATTGCTTCTGTGATTGAAAAAGTACAACGTCCTGTTCTTGTAATGGCGCATAATAAAACACTTGCAGCCCAACTTTATCAAGAGTTTAAGAATTTTTTCCCAAAAAATGCTGTAGAGTATTTTGTTAGTTATTATGATTACTATCAACCTGAAGCTTATATGCCAACAACAGACACTTATATAGAAAAAGAAGCAACTATTAATGATGAAATTGACCGGCTACGGCTTTCTGCTACTTGTTCACTATTTGAAAGACGCGATTGTATTATTGTTGCTTCTGTGTCTTGTATTTATGGTATTGGTGATCCGCAATCTTACTATGGTATGTTGTTTTTTGTTGAACCAGGTCAACAAATTACCCGAACAGAACTGCTAAAAAAATTAGTAGAACTTCAATATGAACGTAATGATATTGCTTTTGAAAGAGGGAAATTTAGGGTCCGTGGCGATATTGTAGAAATCTATCCTAGTTACCAAGATAAAGCCATCAGAATTGAGTTTTGGGGTGATGAAGTAGATGCAATTTCTACTATAGATCCATTGCTAGGCGAAGTTTTAACAAAACATAATGGTAGAATGCCTATTTACCCACGTTCTCATTTTGTTACGCCTAAACATATTATTAAAAGAGCAATTAATACTATTAAAGAAGAATTAGAGCAGTGGGAACCCCAGCTTATTGCTCAAAATAAACTCCTAGAATCTCAAAGAGTACACGAACGTACTATTTATGACCTTGAGATGATTAAAGAGTTAGGTTTTTGTCGAGGAATTGAAAATTATTCTCGTCACCTGACAGGGAAAAAACCAGGTGAACACCCACCAACACTTTTTAATTATTTGCCAGAAGATGCTTTAATTGTTATAGATGAAAGCCATCAAACAGTACCTCAAGTTCGTGGAATGTATAATGGAGATCGCTCACGTAAACAAACACTAGTTGAGTATGGTTTTCGTCTTCCTTCAGCAATGGATAATCGCCCACTAAAGTTTGAAGAATGGGAAAACACTGTTAAACAATGTATTTTTGTTTCTGCTACTCCTGGCCCCTATGAACTAAACAAAACTCAAGGAGAAATTATAGAGCAAATAATTCGCCCTACAGGATTACTTGATCCAGAAGTTTTGGTTCGACCAGTAAAAGGCCAAGTTGATGACTTATTAGAAGAAATTCGAGTTTGTGTTGCTAGAAATGAACGTGTTTTAGTAACAACATTAACTAAAAAAATGTCAGAAAACCTTTGTGAATATTATGCAGATATTGGTATTCGTGTTCGTTATTTACACTCAGAAATAGAAACATTAGAAAGAATTAAAATCCTTAGGGATTTACGCCGAGCAGATTTTGATGTGTTAATAGGCATAAACCTTTTACGTGAAGGTTTAGACTTACCAGAAGTTTCCTTAGTCGCAATTCTAGACGCAGATAAAGAAGGTTTTTTGCGTAGTCAATCGTCATTAATCCAGACAATAGGACGTGCAGCACGTAATGTTAACGGTAGAGCAATTCTTTATGCTGATAAGATTACAGACTCAATGCGTTATGCAATTGAAGAAACTGCCAGACGGCGTAAAGTACAAGAAAAGTTTAATCAAGAAAATGGAATTACTCCAAAAACAATAGTTAAACCAATTGAAGCAACGTTAGTAACGGCTTATGAAGCAGATTATTTTAAAGTCCCACTAGAGCTAGACCAATTTGAGGAATACACTACAAAAAACCTAGAAGAAACAATTAAAAAATTAGAGGTTAATATGAGAGAAGCGGCCAAGAGACTAGAGTTTGAGCGAGCAGCAGAAATCCGCGACAAGCTAAAATACCTTCGTGAAAGGGCACTGGAGTTAAAATAGAAAGCGGTTAGATAATTAACTAGATAATTAACTAGTCTAGTAAATATACAGGTTGTTCTTTTCTTTGTAACTCTATAGGTTTTGTAACAAGTTGCAACGCACAACAAATATCTAGTAAGTGATTTCGTTCAGCTTGCATTTCTGGGTCTACACCTAGACCTTCTAAGAGGTTTTGTAAAATCTTAGCCGCATATTCATTTTGGGGCATAGCAATCTTATAATGCATCCATTTACCATCTCGACGGGCTGAAACAACCCCTGCACGTCGCAAGTAAGCTAAATGACGGGAAATTTTCGGCTGATTTGTTCCTAATACATCTACAAAAAAACAAACACAAATCTCATCACTACCCATTAAATTTAATAGCCGTAACCTAGTACGATCAGCTAAAGCACGAAAAAATAATTCTAAATCAAATTTCTTTTTCTCTTTACTCATATGAAATATTTTATTACCTTGAAAATATTTTTGTTATATATGCCTTGACATATATAGTTTTGAAACATAATATAAATATATTCGTTCAAGCATATATGAAACCAATTAAAAGGAGAATTTGCATTATGAATAGCTTACCAATACAAAGTCTAAAAGCCCATATTTCACTAAATGTTAGTAACGTTAAAGATAGCATTGAATTTTACAAAAAGCTATTTGGGATTGAACCCTCAAAAGTGCGCACAGGGTATGCCAAATTTGATGTAGCTAATCCACCGCTTAATCTAGCTCTTAACCAAATAGCAGTAAAAGAACGAGGAGTACTCTCACATCTTGGGATACAAGTTGCATCTACTGAAGATGTAATAGCAGTGCGTGAGGAGTGGCTAAAATCTGGTTTAACCCCTCGTGATGAAATGCAGACTAATTGTTGTTATGCAATCCAAGATAAAACTTGGGCCCAAGATCCTGATGGTAACGAGTGGGAAGTTTTTGTAGTACTTCAAGATAACCTAGCAGAAACCGCTATGTGCAGTGCAACCGCTATGTGTGGTGAAACAGAGAATAGCCAAGAAACAGAATTGACTTCTAATCAAGCTACGGCTTCAGAGACATCAAAAGCAACCATTTCCTGTTGTGGGACTAGTGAAATAGCTGCAAACCTAGTTGGTTTAAGTAAAAAGAGTTAATACTGT
This sequence comes from Blastocatellia bacterium, assembly GCA_023265235.1. Lineage (GTDB taxonomy): Bacteria > Acidobacteriota > Blastocatellia > Chloracidobacteriales > JADJPF01 > JADJPF01. The sequence goes on along the minus strand of JAHFUF010000466.1, from coordinate 360 downwards.
AAGGAATAGTGTTATGAAAAATAACTTAAGTGTGGCAAGTCAACTATCTTTTCTAGATCGGTTTTTAACCTTATGGATATTTTTAGCTATGGGTTTAGGTGTCAGCTTAGGTTATTTTTATCCTAATATTGTTCCAGTGCTTAACAGCTTAAGTATTGGAACAACCTCTATCCCTATTGCCATAGGGCTAATCTTGATGATGTATCCACCACTAGCTAAAGTACGTTATGAGCAAATGGGTAGTGTCTTTCGTAATTTCAAAGTATTAGGGTTGTCTTTAATACAAAATTGGGTAATTGGCCCTATATTAATGTTTTTGTTAGCAGTAACTTTATTAGGTGATAAGCCAGAATATATGGT
>JAHFUF010000465.1:1707-4825 GCA_023265235.1 Blastocatellia bacterium | reverse complement strand
AACAGGTGTAGCAATATTTGGGATTCTCTTTGTTGCAGTATCTTCACGTATAGTTGGTCTAATTGGTGTTTCTAGTAATCCTACTTCAGGGATGGCACTTGTAACTTTACTTGCAACAAGTGCGATTTTTGTTTTTCTTGGTTGGCATGGTGATGCAGGAGCTAAACTAGCTGTTTTGACTGTTGGCACAGTTGTTTGTGTTGCTGCTTCAAAAGCAGGCGACATATCACAAGACTTAAAGACAGGCTATCTAGTTAAAGCTACTCCCTATCGTCAACAAGCTGGACAGCTTTTAAGTGCTTCAGTTGCGTGTTGGGCAGTAGCTGGAACAGTCTTAGCACTAGGACAAGCTTATCAATTTGGCTCTAAAGAATTACCTGCTCCTCAAGCAACCTTGATGAAAACAGTAATTGAGGGAGTGTTATCTGGGTCACTGCCTTGGGGGCTAGTTGGAGTGGGGGTTGCTTTTGCCATTGCAGCAGTTTTAGCAGGACTCCCAGGCTTAGCTTTTGCTATTGGCCTTTATTTACCTTTAAGCTCAATGACTCCTATTTTTCTTGGCGGCTTGGTAAGACGTTTTGCTGGTGGTGAGGGAGAAAAAAACGAATCTAGTGCAGGTGTTTTATGTGCTTCAGGCTTTATTGCTGGTGAAGGTTTAGCAGGAATTGCTATTGCTGGGGCTGTAGGAGCTAAATTAGTTCCTAAAGAAGCTAAAACTATCCTAACAGGAGAAGTAGGGGTTGCTGCTGGCCTTCTAGTAATAGGAGTTATCGTAGCTTTACTATATTTAGCCTCTAAAGAAAAAAAACGGAGTGCTTAAAAGATGCTTCCAACTTCTCTAGGGGAAATAGCTGTTTCATTACCTGGGCGTAGCTACTCTATCTTAATAGGTGCTGGGTTATTAGAACAGTTAGGTAAACAAGTAAAAAAAGTAGCATCGCCCTACTGTAGAAAGATTGTAATTGTTTCTAATAAAAAGGTTTTTGAGCTTTATAAACTCAAAGTCTTACAAAGTCTAACCAACGAATTTGACAAGGTTTATAGCTTTCTAATCGGTGATGGCGAAAGATATAAAACTCTAAAAACAGTAGAAAAGCTTTTTAGCTTTTTAATTGAAAACAAAATTGAGCGACACGACACTATTATTGCTTTAGGAGGTGGTGTAGTAGGTGATTTAGCTGGATTTGCTGCTGCTACTTATTTACGAGGGATAATTTATATACAAGCCCCTACTTCGCTTCTTGCTCAAATAGACTCTGCTATCGGTGGTAAAACAGGCGTAAATCATCCTAAGGGTAAAAATTTAATTGGGGCATTTCATCAACCTAAGCTGGTTGTAATTGATCCAGAAACGCTTATAACCTTGCCTAAGCGTGAAATAAAATCGGCAATGCAAGAAGTAATTAAATATGGAGTAATTGCTGATAAAGAATTGTTTTATTTGGTAAAGCAGGAAAGGTTAAAGGTTTTAGCTGGAGATGCAGATTTACTAGCAAAAATAATTTTTCGTTGTTGTAGTATTAAAGCAGGGGTAGTTAGTCGTGATGAGCATGAAAAAGGGGAGAGACGTATTCTTAATTTTGGTCACACAGTTGGTCATGCTTTAGAAGCCGTAACCAATTATCGTAGATTTAAGCATGGCGAAGCAGTAGGCTATGGTATGATAGCTGCCGCAAATATTGCTGAGCAAATAAATATACTAACAAGTAAAGAAACAGAAGAGATTAAAAATGTAGTAGAGTCTTATGGAGTATTGCCTAAGATAAAAGATATGAATGTAGACTTAATTTTACAAGCAATGCAACAAGACAAAAAATCATTAGCAGGGCAGCTAATATTTGTGCTGCCAGAACAAATAGGACGTGTTATTATTGGAGAAGCAGTGCCTGTCCCTTTAATCTGTGAGGTTTTACAAAAACTGCTTAGTCGTTAAATAAGGTTTTAGCCCTAGTTAATAAATCAAAGTAATAGCGCTTATTAATAGAGTTTTAATATAAAAATAATTTTATTTATCTAAAATCATATTGAATTAATCTAGAGAAGGGGGCGGCGTAATAGAAAACGCTGAAAAAAGAATGACTAATAAACTTTATCGCCAACGAGTTAGTGAACGTGGTGAAGGTAATGCAAAATTTATTGCTACTCTAAGTGTAGTAGCATTAATAGGGTATATTCTTTATACAATACTTCCTATTTATTATAAAGAACAACAACTTAATCATGATGTCAAAGAAGAAACTAGGGTTTCAGCCATTAATGGTCGTGATATTAAGCTAGTAAAGCAATCTATTCAAAAGATAGTAGATAATATTGATTTTCCTACAGACATTAAAATAGATGTTACTAAAAAAGGAGAAAAAATAACTACAAAATGTATTGGCACAGTACCTATTAGTTTTTTAGTTTATACCTATAGTTACAATGTTAATGTAGAGCAATCAGCTGAGCGTGGTGGCTATTAAAACGGGTTGTTAAAGCTTTTCGTAGGTTGCGGGCAAGTGCCCGCGATCTAATTAAAATAGTTTTTTGCTATCTAATAAAATAGTTACTGGCCCATCATTAACTAATTCAACATCCATCATTGCCTGAAATTTACCTGTTTGGACTTTTATCCCGCTTTGCAGTGCTAGGTCAACAAAATAGTTATAAAGTGCTTCAGCTTGTTCTGGAAGTGCAGCATCGCTATATGAAGGTCTGCGACCACGGCGACAGTCTCCAAATAAAGTAAACTGAGAAACTACCAATAATTCTCCCTTTAAGTCTACTAAAGAAAGATTCATTTTATTATTTACATCAGGGAAAATTCGTAGGTTGGCTATTTTTTCGACTAAGTAATTTGCATCAATTTGAGTATCGGTTTGGGCTACTCCTAGTAAAACCAACAAACCCAAACCAATAGATCCAACTAATTCTTTATCAACAGTAACTTGAGCACGAGAAACACGCTGTATTAGAGCACGCATGTTATTTATTTTGTGCTGCTTGTACACGCACAGTAGCTAATTCTATTTTAGCTAAAGCATCTGAGATACTTATGTCTAGGTCTTTTTCGGCGGCTCTTAATATACGTTCGGCGGCTTCTAATTCACCACGAGCTTTTTCAATATTAATATCTTCA
>JAHFUF010000465.1:0-1697 GCA_023265235.1 Blastocatellia bacterium | reverse complement strand
GAATAGTAATTTTATCTGCAAAAACTTCCAGAAAACCACTTCCTACTACTGCAATCTTCTCTTTTGCTTCATCTCGATATTTTAGAATACCTGCTACTGCTAATTGAGAGATAAGCGAAGTGTGACCAGGTAAAATACCTATTTCGCCATTAAGAGTTGGTATTTGAACTTCTGTTACTTCTTGAGAAAGCAACACACGTTCAGGGGTAATAATTTCTAGTTTAAGCTTTGCCATAATTTTGTTAGAGGTTTTACCAGAGTTAAACTTTAGAGACTGTCTTAAGAAACGATCTCTAAAGTTTTAGAGGTTTATATCAAGTACTTAGCTTTTTAATAAAGCTAGCCTTTCATTGACTCGCCTTTCTTACGAGCTTCTTCAATTGTTCCAACTAGATAGAAGGCTTGTTCTGGTAAGTCATCATGTTTACCAGCAAGAATTTCCTTAAAGCTACGAATTGTATCAGCTAATTTTACATAACGACCTTCTAATCCAGTAAATTGTGCTGCTACGAAGAAGGGTTGAGACAAGAAACGTTGAACTTTACGAGCGCGGCCTACTACTATTTTATCTTCTTCAGAAAGTTCATCAATACCCAAAATTGCAATAATATCTTGAAGCTCTTTATAGCGTTGCAGAAGTCTTTTCACTGCTTGAGCAGTGTTATAATGCTCTTCGCCCAAGATATTAGGATCTAGGATACGAGAGGTTGAGTCTAGAGGATCTACTGCTGGGTAAATTCCTAGTTCTGCAATTTGTCTAGAAAGCACAGAAGTTGCGTCAAGGTGGGCAAATGCTGTAGCTGGAGCAGGATCTGTTAAATCGTCAGCAGGTACATAAATGGCTTGTACAGAAGTAATAGAACCTTTTTTAGTAGAAGTGATACGTTCTTGTAATTCACCCATTTCTGTTGCTAGGTTAGGTTGATAACCTACTGCTGAAGGCATACGGCCTAGTAGTGCTGATACTTCTGAACCAGCTTGGGTAAAACGAAAAATATTATCAACAAATAGAAGTACGTCTTGGCCTTCTTCATCACGGAAGTATTCCGCTACAGTAAGACCAGAAAGAGCCACTCTTAAACGTGCTCCAGGAGGTTCTGTCATTTGACCATAAACTAGTGCTGCTTTAGATTTTCTCCAATCATTAGGATCAATTACCCCAGATTCTTGCATTTCTAACCAAAGGTCGTTACCTTCGCGTGTGCGTTCTCCTACACCAGTAAATACAGAAAAACCACCATGTTCTTTAGCAATATTATTGATTAATTCCATAATCAAAACAGTTTTGCCTACACCAGCACCACCGAACAAACCAATTTTACCCCCTTGTAAAAAGGGTTGGATTAAGTCAACAACCTTAATACCTGTTTCTAGCATTTGTAGTTCGGTTGATTGTTCTTCAAAACTAGGGGCATGACGATGTATAGGATAACGTAGCTTAGTTTGAATTGGGCCTTTCATATCTACAGGCTCACCAATTACATTCATCACTCGGCCTAAAGTTTCTCGCCCTACTGGTACAGTAATACCATCACCTGTGTCAGTGGCTTTCATACCACGGACAATACCTTCGGTTGGTAACATCGACACAGTACGAACACGGCCTTCGCCAAGATGTTGTTCGACCTCTACAATAGTATCAACAGGGGTTGGGACATCAAATCCTTCACTGGTTATTCTTAAGGCTTGATAAATGG
>JAHFUF010000464.1 GCA_023265235.1 Blastocatellia bacterium | reverse complement strand
CGGGATTTCCAATTAATATTAAAACAATCCTTAAAAAAGCTTTATCGATAATTGTTAGAATTTATGAGAGTTTTTTGTTTAGTATTTACTTTACTATTAAATTTTTCTATTGCTCAAGGCCAAGTAACACCAACAACCACATTACCAGAAGCAAAAGTTTTAGGGATGCCAGAATTAATGCTGGAAGCCCAAATGGAATTTGCTCGTATCAGTGATGTTCGTGCAGATGAGCGAGTGAAACTACTTACTACTTTTATCAAGAAATGGCCAAATACCTCGCTAATTATTCCTGCTCAGGAAGCTTTACTAAGGGCAAGGGCTGCCTTAGCAGAGGCTATGCTTAAGCAACAAAAGATTGAGTCATCCCTAGAAGAATTTCAAAAAGCTATTAATGAGTTTCCTCAACCTGTTAGTGATCGTATTTTTAGTACAATGCTCGCTTTTCCTCTAACAATCTTTAACCATGGTTTTCGTAAGGAAGCCATTGATTTAATGAAACGGTTTGAAACTAATGCTTGGCAACAACATACTAGACTAGCGCAAATTGCTGCATTTTATCTTAGTGCTGAAAGTGGCCAAGATTCTGAGCGTGTTCTAACTAGAGCAATTGAACTAGAGCCTAAAGCAGCAAAATATTATTATGGGCTTGGAACAGCTTACTTAATTCAACTTAAGCTAAAGGAAGCTAAAGGGGCTTTTCAACAAACCATTAATTTGGAACAAAAACATCCGCTAGCATTTGCTAGCCTAGCATCGCTTTATCGGTCAGAAAAATCTTTAGAGGATGCAATCGCGCTTTATAAAAGACAGTTAGAAGTAACACCTGATAGCGACGTAGGGCATGGGGGGTTGGCAATTAGTTATTTACTTGCTAACCAAGATGATCTAGCTGCGGAGGAATTAGGAAAACAATTTGCAATTTCTCCTAGGGATTTTCATCTTTTTACTCAACTTGCATATTTATCAGCAAGCCGCAGGGACTATGGAAAAGCACGCAATTGGGCAGAACTAGCCTTAGCCATAGCTCCTACTTATGGATGGGCGCGAATTGTCTTAGCTAATAGCCTAATGGCCCAACAGGAGTTTTTTACTGCTGAAGAAGTTTTATCAGATATTGTTGCACGAGGTACAAGTTTTCCTACACTTCATTTTGAGATTATCCATGCGTTACTCTTATCAGAGAACTATGATGGTGCTTTTGAGCAACAGTTTCTTAAAATCACCCCAGAAGGAGAATTTGAAGCTCAAATTGGTGGCGAATTAGTAAAGTCGCGTAGCTTAAAGTCTTTGCTAGAAAAAGAACGACGGGCAGCAATTGCTTTACCAGACAGCCTAACTTTAGATGAACATTATAAGTTGGTGGAAGGCTTTCTCAGGTTTGAGTTTTACTTGAGTAGATTAAAAGGTGGAGAAAAAAACACTACTAACTCAGGTGAGACAGAAGTATTAGGACGTAGGCAACGCACAGAGCTTCAAGTTCGCACTCTAGAAGCCTTAACACAGTTTTTAAGTATTAATGATGAGCGACGACCTTTCCGTAAAATGTGGGTTGCACAACAATTATTTGAAGCAGATATTGCTTTAGAACGTGCCGCAGAGATAAGCACAGAACTAGTGGCAGAAGCAGAAGTATCTACACGTCTAGACGGCTCCATTCGTGAGGCACCAGAACTAGATTTTACAAAAAGAAAAGAACTCTTTCGCGCTCGTGCCTATCATTTATTAGGGCGAATACGCTTTAAGCAAGGGCAACTAGAAGAAGCAAGCAAAGCACTAAAGCTCTCAGTAGATACTTTTGCTGAGAGTGCGGAACAAAGAATCGCTATTTCTCATTTGGCTACTGTCACACAAGTTTCTGGTAATGACAAAGATGCTCTAAACTTGTATATTAAAAGCTATAATAAATATGATGAGAATGCTACAGTACAAAAATCAATGATTGAAAACCTCTACCGCAAAATTCATGGTTCTGTAGAGGGTTTAGACTTAAAATAAGTCTCCTAACATTAAAGCATTAGGTTAATTTCAAAATAGAGGTGTTAAAATGTATCGCGTGATTTTTACTAGCTTATTTGTCTTGTTGCTTTTACTAGCCCCATTAACTAATTTTGCGCAAGGATTAAGCTTACGTGAATACAAATATCATTTTGAAAATTCGCGATTTGATACTACTTCTGTAGATATAAATATTTCTGATAAAGGTGATGGTCAACTGCGTTTTAAAAAACGAGATGAAGACGAAGAAGTCTTACTTCCAATAAAACTCTTGCCTGATACTATAAACCGTCTACAAAACCTATATGATGAGCTTCGGTTTTTAGATACTATAGATAACTATCAGGCAAATGCGCAGTTGGCTAACCTAGGAACAACCACTTTATTCTTAAAACAAGGTGAACGTAGCAGATCCGCTAGTTTTAACTATACAGACAATCGTAATGCAATGCAGTTAACTGCACTATTTCGAGCAATTGAAAACCAATATCGCCGTGTAGAAGAAATAAAACTAGCGCGTCAATTTAGTCCATTAGACTTACCAAAACAATTAAAAAACCTAGAAGAAGAACTTAAGCGTAATCGAATTGCTGAACCAACACAAATCGTAGCTCTGCTTTCAGATATTTCTTTAGATGATAATGCGCCATTGATTGCTCGCAATGCTGCTGGAAAGCTGATTACAATGATCAAACGTGGCAAATAAAAAAATGTTTTTTGTTAGGCTAAAGGCATGAGAGTAGGGGGTTCTATTCCTGATATTTAATTGACACCTATTCGGAACTTTGCTAAACTCTCCCCAAGCCAATTGAGCTATCTACTTATATTAAGAAGCTTTCTGCTTATCGAATCCAACTTACAGATAGCAATTAAACTTGACTAAGGAAGCAGTTTCTTTAGTTAGTCACCAAGTTTGTTATTAGTAGCCTAGCTTAAGTATAGTTTGTTTCCAAGTTGTGCATTAAAAAGTAAACCTAAAAACTAGTAGAAGAGAGAAAGTAATTATGGCCTTAGTGGGAGATCTGAAAGATCTTGCCCTAGTAGATATTATACAAATCAACTGTATTGGACGTAATACGGCTCGCTTAACAGTGCATTATCCAACTGGGGATGGCGTGTTTTACTTTCAAGATGGTGATGTAGTAGATGCGCGTTTTGGTGAACTTTCAGGTATAGATGCTGTTTATCAGGCATTGCGTTATAGTGAAGGTAGTTTTCGTATTGATACAGGAATTGCTGCTCCAATACGCACAATCTATGATCCTTGGCCTAATATATTGATGGAAGGAATGCGAATTATTGATGAAGAGCGAGCAGGAATCATCCCTACTGCTCCTGGTTTTACTCCTCCTGGAACAATACCCACAATGAGTACTGGAACACCTTCTGGCGGAGTGGTACGAGCAATAAACCCTTTTCAAACTTTAGCCAATGATTTGTTAAAAATTAGAGGAGTAGAAGGGGCTATTGCTACTTTAAGAGATGGGACTCTACAAGCACATAGTAATATTAAAACGCCAGAAAAACTTGGGATGTTAATTGCTTTTATGGTTTATCATGGCGGATTAGCGGCCATTCCTGCTCGAATAGGAATGATGAAACGCATAGCGGTTATTTCTGGTCAAAAAAAGTTGATTATTTTTGATCAAGAAGATTTTTTAGCAGCTATCGAATGTAGTAGTGCTGTGCGTTATGAAACTATAAACCCTTATATTGAACGCGCTTTTCGTAAAATACAAATGAGGCGCGGGCCTACTGGGGCAGGTATATCCGGGCCTCTAACACAATTCTAAAGGTAGCGCGTTTGTTGTTGCGCATAATTAATTAAGTTGTCATGCAGATTCCTAAAGGAAAACCAGTCCATGAAAACCTCAAGACCTCCTATCTAAATGCCACTGCTTTGTTGGCTGATCTTCAGATCAGTAGCTTTACAGGTTATCTTCAAGCAGTTTTTACTTATGGTAAGGGTGAGATATTCTTAGTAGATGGAAGAATACTCAATGCTATAGATGAAAGCCCTGACCGTATTAGACGCGGAGAAGAAGCCATTGATGCTATACTACTTAGAGCTAGTTCTCCAGATGGAAAAATATCTGTTTATTCGCACACAAATAAAATTATTGAAGCTATTGCTGAGCGTATTGAAGGAGAAGTAGTTTATCAAGGACTAGATAGTGATTTTACAGACCTAAAAAAATTAGTAGAAAAGCTTAAACAACAAGACAGGTCTCGATTTTATATTGAAGTAGAGTTTAGCGAATTTGGTGATGGTGTAATCTATATAATTGATGGTAATGTCGATGGAGTGCTATCATTAGCTACTGGGGAAGTTATTGAGGGACAATCAGCTTATGAGCGCGTGTTAGAAGTAGTATCAGAAAAAGTAGCAGTGTTTCATGTTTATCGTTGCAGCAAAATAATTAATGATACAGAAGCAAATAATGTTTTATCTTTTCCTGAAGCATCACCAACCCCAATAGTTAAGCTTTTACCAAAAATTACTACTGATGAAACAGGGCTTTTAGCTCAAAGACAAGTGTCAGAAGCCTCAGAACCCTCTGAAGAAGAAATAGAAGAAATAACAGATTCACAGGAAGAAATAAATGTTGAAGATGTATATATACAAAAAACTTTACCAGAGCCTAAAACATTACTAGTTGAGCCATTAGAAGAAATGGCTGTTTCAGAAGAAAAAGCCCAAGAACTAACGCCTATTGATGAAGATAAAGACTATCAAATATTAGTAGGTATAATGACAGAAATCATTCAAATTGTAGAAAGAGTTTCTCTTTTAGTTAGTAAAGAAGCTAATTTTACTATTGCTTTTCGAG
>JAHFUF010000463.1 GCA_023265235.1 Blastocatellia bacterium | reverse complement strand
TAATATTATTCATACAGCATAGAATCAGCTATCACAAGAGTTAAGATGGGCAAATGTCAAAAACTAACTCCAAAGAAATGTAGGGTTTAATCTCTTGCTATGCGAAAACCAATTTGATTGCTAGCTTTTTTACCACCTGTGCGAAAGGTTGCTACTAGTTCATTAGGTAAGGATTTAAAATTCCCGCCTCTTACACTATAACAACCACTACAGTCTATTTTGCTAGTTGATTTAGGATAAGGCTGATAACTGCTAGATGTCCACTCACTTACATTTCCTAGTAAACCAATAATATCAAAAGGGCTTTTATCATTTGAAAGCACAGTGCTATTAATTGGTGCTGTCACCCCTAAGCTAGTATCAGCAAAAATAGTTGCATTAGACATCCATTCCTCTCCCCATGAATAAAGTCTATTATCAGATCCACGGGCAGCATATTCCCATTCTTCTTCAGTAGGGAGTCGATAATTTTGCTTAGTCACATTAGAAAGCCACTGACAATAATACTGAGCATCTTCCCAAGTAATGTTGACTACAGGAAGGTTTTCTGTGCTTTTAACTAGTTCTGGCCCTGACCATCCTAGAGGAGATCTATAGTTTGTTGTAACTACAAACTCTTCATATTCTTTATTAGTGACTTCATAACGGCTAAGGAAAAAGCTTTTTATCGTTACATCATGTACTGGGGTTTGTTCTAAAGGAACATCTTTTTCAGTATCACGTCCCATCTTAAAACTTCCGCCTGTAATTCTAGCCATTTGTGGGATTAGAAAGCTTTTCTTGGTACTCTCTTGTGTTGTATTAAGATATTGCCAACATAACAATACAGCTAAAAATAAAACCCCTGCAATTAAGGCAGAAAGAAAAAACAACACTATATTGGATTCTAACAAACCAATTTTTTTATTAGTTGCTGGTGCATCGACGCTTACCGCATTATCCGACACAGCATTACTTGCTACTTTTTTACTAATGGCTGGAGTTGGTTGAGTATAATTATTTATTTGATTAGTTTTTTGTTTAACCTCTAGAGGTTTAGCTTCAAAATTCGCTACATTGGCAGATGGTTGAGGGGTTACTAACGAGTTTTCTTTACTTGCTTTTAACTGAAACTCATTAACAACTTTATTTGCTAGTGGAGATACTGCCCCAGTAATAGGAACACGGCTTCTTGCTTCTCGAAGTTCTCCATTAGAAATTTCTGGAACACTTTGAGTAATAAACGGTTCTAAGGGAAAAAGACCTGGTATACTACTCACAGGTTTTGTCTTGGGCAAACTACCTGTAAAACTACGAAAACTTATTGCTTGTTCAAACTCTTTAGCTAAATCTAATGCAGATTGTTGACGAGCTTCTGGCTTTTTTTCCAATGCTCGCATAACAACTTGTTCAACACTTTCAGGGAGTTCTGGGCAAAGAATACGCGGTGATCCGGGTTTAGTACCAATATGTTTTAATGCCATTCCTACTGGAGTAGGATCATTAAAAGGCAAACTACCTGTTAAGGCTTCATATAAAACAATACCTAAAGCATAAACATCTGACCGATTATCAATATCTGTTCCTTCACAAACCTCTGGAGACATATAACTATGAGTACCAAGCACTAGACCATGAGAAGTTAAAACACCTTCTGTTCCTAGAGATTTCAGTTTTGCCATACCAAAATCTAAGACTTTTACTAGTTCTTCTCCTGCACTCTCATACAACATTATATTTTCTGGTTTTAGATCACGATGAACAATTTGATCTCTATGAGCAGCTTCTAGAGCAGAGCAAACAGGCCGAAGAATTTTTAACATTTCTTTAGGAGTAATTTTTTTTTGTCGTTGCAGCCGCCCGCGAAAAGTCTCTCCTTCTAAATATTCCATTGCCAAATAAACTATATCGTCGCGAGTAATTCCAAAATCTAGGACATTAATAGCATTAGGATGATGTATTTTTGCCGCAGCATGCGCACCACGTCTAAACCTCTCTACAGCAGCTTGGTCATTAACTAAGTAGGGATGCATTATTTTTATTGCCACTCTCACATCCATTTGAATGTGTGTAGCCTGATACATTGTACCTAATTCACCTTGCTTAACCTCACGCACAACCCTATATTTATCGTTAATTATTTTGTTTGTATAATCTTTGCGCTGTGTACCTGCAATAGGAGTACCTTGAGTTTGGCGGGTTAAAAAAGCTTCTGGGTTAAAATCAGCATGACTTTTACTTGGTGAGATTCCAGCATTTTGCTCATCTAAATGACGCATGCCGTCTATTAAAACCTCTGCCCAAGACTTAAAAACAGTTCTTTCAGAAGTAGTTACTGAAGCATCAATACGAAAAGTGCCTTCTTCGTATTTTAGTGCTTCATAAATTGCTTTTATTCCTGAGAGTTGTCCTAAGCGAGCGTCATAAATTTCGCCATCTTGAAAATAAAATATTCCATCTCCAACAGGAAAACGCACAAGCAATCGAGCAATATTACGCCCAAGACAGTTAATTTGAATGATATCAGCTAAAGGTAGATCCTTTATATCTCCAACTAAAGCCATAGCCTTCTCTATAAATCGTGAATTCTATCTTAATTTTGGGTGTGTTTGTTATGGTTTGGCAAAAGATTTAATATTTGCAAAAGTAACAAAAATACTCTTAAGTGTCAATCTGGCAACTATATCATTTTAGAACTACCTATAAATCTAAGCCTATAAAAACTATCTCCACTCTCCCTGTAATTGAAAACCTGCCCAATAAAAAGGGTTTTTATACCTTTCATCTTGTAACATTTCTAACTGTGCAACACGCAAGGCAACAGCAGGAGGTTGATTTTCTTTTAATGTTTTTTGATAAAATCGCTTCATTAATTCTGTACTAGCAGCATCATTAGTATTCCATAAATTTATCATTACTCTTGATGCTCCAGCATAAATAAAACTACGTGTAAGTCCTGTTAAACCTTCTGCCTGGGCGTTTTTAGCTATGCGCATATCGCAATTACTTAGAGTAACTAACTCTGTAGGTAGGGTTAGGTTAAAAATTTTATGTATCTGTAAAAACCCATCCTGTAACCTACCTTGTTCATCTGTCAAGGAAAGAACTAGCCCTGATAACTCTGGGTGTTGGCTATTGGCTAGACCATAAGTAGCAAAGTGAATCACTCGATAGGAAGAAGACTCTTTATTTAAATTACTTAAACTAGCATTAAAGCTAAGCATTTGTTTATTTTCTTCTGCTGGCAGTAATTCGCTGATCTGCTTGATTTCATCACTTACAACATTAAATTTAGGAAACCCTTGATTTGTTAAAGGTAGCCCTATTTCTTTAGCTGATTTTTTTATCAGTAAATTTGCTTCTTCTAGTTCATTTATCCGCTTATCCATAGTTTGAAAACCCTGATTTTTAACCCTATTATCTATAGGAGAAAAAACTGGATCTGCAATAAACATAACAGTTTTAGCCTCTTTATTTTTCTTATGTTCTTGTCTTACTAGACTAATTGTAGCCGCCGAAGGAAGCGAAACTATTTCATGCTCAACTAAAAGAGGTTGGTAATTGTCTACTTTATTAGGCTCAGGCAAAGCATTAAAAGGAATGTATTGCAATGCTCCATCAGAGATAATCACCAGCCGTTTTTTACCTAATTCTTCAGCAATAGGAGATAAAAGAATTTTGCTTAACTCAGTAGCGATTTTAGGATATTCATTTTCAGCAGATTCTAGTGTCATTGGGCGACCACCAATATTTTCTCCTTTAGCTAGTAAATTACGGGCTGTTATTAGCTCTTGTAAATACTTGGCTAAACCCTCTATTTCGCTACGTTTAGGTAAAGAAAAACTTTTTACCTCTGTTTGTGTCACCAACCATAAATAACTTTGTTCATTACCTAATGAATATTCTAAGAGTACTGTATCAGGATCTAGAATTTGTTCTTGGATTTGTTTTAGGTCAAAAGCTTTTAGCTCGGAAAACTTTGTATAATGCGGGTTTTTCTGTTTTATTTCTGCTTGTAGTTCTTTTAACTGGCTGACCAACGCCTTAATTTCCTTTTCAGCCTCTCCAATTTCATCAATAGAACGTTCTGCAATGTTAAATTTAATCAATCTTGCTGTTTTATCATTAATTAGCTGTTTTAACTCTCTTTCTTGTAAAACCAGATCTTTACTTCCTTGAGCACTAGCCTGAGCAGAAAAATTAACTTGTGATGGTGTCATCAAATCTAACAAAGCATAAGCTTTTGCTTGTTCATTAACTTTCAAAGCAGCAATATCATAACCATTATTAGGACTTAGCTTATGTTGTTGCATTAGCAAATCCCTATAAACCTCATAGTAGTTTGATACATTAGAAGCATAATTAATTTCTAGTTCTCGCCTAACAACTTTACTAGGTAAGTTTTCGATAAAGTCAATGGCTTTTTCTATATTTATCTGTGAATCCTTTATATCTCCTCGACGTTTCTGTAAAAGTGCTAAACGGTAATGAAATTGCGCTTCTTGGATTTGATCTTTGAGTTCTTTAGCAACAACTATCCCTTGTTTATAAGCAGCAATCGCTTTTTCCTCTTCATAGTTAAACTCTAAAGCACTACCTAAATGATAAAAAATCTTTGCTTCAACTGCTCGATTTCCCCCGCGCTGATTAAGCTTATACGCTTCTGTAAAAAAACCTACTGCTTTGTCTCCGTCGCCTAAATCAAGGTGTGTTTTACCTACTTCTGTAGCAGTAATAGCAGTGCTAAGTAAATCATTATTTTGCTTATGTAACATTAGTGCATCGCTATAAAATTCTATGGCTTTTCTACCTTCACCATTATCACGATAAACATTAGCTAAATCGTTTA
>JAHFUF010000462.1 GCA_023265235.1 Blastocatellia bacterium | reverse complement strand
AATACTAAAAGCTACCAAGTTAAAATTTGGTAGCTTTTAGTTAATTTGGGCTTAGCTAAGCTTAAAGGTTAGTCTTTAATTAAGCTTATTAGGCATCAGCAGTACGTTTTAGCGGAATTGCTTGGCGCACTATCCCTAAGAGTTTTTCTAGCCCTGTTTGACGATCTTTACCTAAGTGTATACGAATAGCGCGACGATTACGTGAAGCCAAAGATTGGAAATCACCTAGTGCTTGAGCGGCTTTAAGCACAGCAAAAGTATAGCTTTCACCTGGTACTGCCATATCTTCTTGGTCATCAGCCGTAATTTGTATAAACATACCAGCTTCGCTACCACCTTTGTGAAGTTGTCCAGTGGAATGTAGGAAGCGTGGGCCATAACCTACTGTAGTTGCTACTTTTAGACCATCACGGACATGAGTGCGTAGGTCTTGGAGTAAAGTATCATGGGCTGGGGTTTCATTAATATATGCTAGTAATGCGCAATAGTCACCAGCCTTAGCTTGGTTTAAGTGTGCAGCAACTAAATCAGCAACTGAGCCAGAGTTATTAGCAGAGAGGCGTGTTTTAGTAGCATCATCACAGTAAACTGTTAACCCATCACCACTAGCAGCAACAGACTGTTCTGGTAATTTACCTTTTTCTCCGTATTCAGCCAGTAGAGATTTGGTGTTGTCTTTACTTTCTTGAACATTTGGTTGATCAAAAGAATTAATACTTAAGACAGCACCAGC
The DNA here is from genome assembly GCA_023265235.1 of Blastocatellia bacterium. Taxonomy (GTDB): domain Bacteria; phylum Acidobacteriota; class Blastocatellia; order Chloracidobacteriales; family JADJPF01; genus JADJPF01. The sequence continues at coordinate 4,097 of JAHFUF010000462.1, read as the reverse complement.
AAAAGCTGTGGCAAATTCCCAAAGGAAGAATTGTTCTCCTAGGTCTAGCCTGTCATTCAAAATATGACGCACAACAGGATGTCCTTGGGCTTCTAGGGCTTTTACTTTAGCATCAATATCGGCACTAATAGAACCACCTAAGCTCATTACCACAAAAAGACGATCATCACCATAGGAAGATGGGTTTCCAACCACTTCACCTGTTACAGGTAAAATCCCGCGACCATCTTTACCAGTGCTTTCTGCAATTAATTGCTCAATCCATAGTCCGAGAGAAGCTAATTCAGGAGAAGTTACTATAGTAAGTTTGTCTTTACCCGCTTTGGCCATTTCGCCCATTATCGCGCCTAAATGAGCACCAGGATTTTCTGCTCCAGGTACGCAACTATCACAAGCATGTGCAATACGATCAGCACGATCTAGTAGAGTTTTGAAATCAAAGCCTTGGACAGCAGCAGGTACCATACCAAAATAGGAAAGGGCAGAATAACGACCACCGATATCAGCAGGGTTTAAGAAGATACGACGGAAGTCATGATCTTTAGCGCGCTGTTCCATACTAGTCCCAGGATCTGTAACAGCAACAAAGTTTTCTCCAGCACGAACACCTTTAACAGCTTTTACTTTGTCATAGAAATATTGGAAAAATGCATTGGGTTCAGTAGTACTACCAGATTTGCTAGAAACCACAAACAAAGTCTCAGCGACATTGATTTGAGATTCTAAAGCTTTAATTGCTAGAGGATCAGTACTATCAAGTACTAGGAGAGTTGGTGAGCCTTCTTGTTTGCCAAAAATTTGTCTAAACACCTCTACACAAAGGCTAGAGCCACCCATACCAAGTAGCATCAAGTGCTTAAAGCCAGCAAGACGAATGTTAGCAGCAAAGCTTGCTAATTCATCGCTATGTTCATAGACCTGATGTGCGACTGTTAGCCATCCTAAAGCATTTTTAATGATTGCTTGGTGTTCAGGTTCAGATTTCCAGAGGCTAGCATCTTTTTTCCAAATTCGCTCAACCCATTTTTCTTTTTCACCAATCTTAAATCTTTCTCTAACATGATCAGCATTTGAGCCTAATGAAGAAGTAAAGCGATCAAAAATACCTGATAATGTCGCAGCGCGTTTGGCTTCTATTGAAGCAAACAAAGTATCAAAGGAAGTCATAAATGATTTTACACCCTCAACTTGTAGTTGATGGGTAACTTCAGCTAGGTTGATACCAAAGCTTTCTAATTTTTCAAATATTTTTACGGCGCCTTCGTGGTCTTCTTCTAGAGTTGCTCCTCGGACTTTACCGTGATCACGAAAAGCACTATAAGTTGCTGGAGGGACAGTGTTTACTGTATCAGCACCAATAAGTTCTTCTAGATAGTAAACATCTGAATAGGCAGGATCTTTTGTACCAGTTGATGCCCAAAGCTGTCTTTGAACTTTGGCCCCTTTTTCTTTTAGTGCTGCAAATCGTTCACCATAATAGATTTCCTTAAATTTTGCATAAGCAATTTTTGCATTAGCAATAGCAGCTTTACCTTGTAGGGCGTTTAGTTCTTGTTTTTCTGCTTCATCAGTGGTGAGTCTAGCACGTTCTCTTAACTTACCATCAACAGCAGTGTCAACACGGCTAACAAAGAAACTAGCTACAGAGGCTACATCGTCTACAGGGTTGCCTTCGGCGGCACGACGTTCTAACCCTTTAATATGAGCTTCGGCTACATCTATATAGGATTTAAGAGAAAAAATTAATGTGACATTAACATTAATACCACAGGCAATTAACTCTGTGATTACTGGAATTCCTGCTTCTGTGGCAGGTACTTTTATCATTACATTTTTACGATTTAGTTCTTTAAATAAGCGTTTTGCTTCAGCTATAGTTGCTTCTGTTTCATGGGCAAGCTTAGGTGATACTTCTAGGCTTACATAACCATCTATTTCGCCTGTACGCACAAAAACAGGATAAAGTAGGTCTGCGGTTTGGCGAATATCATCAATAACTAATGCTTCATAGATTTCATTTACTTCTTTACCAGTAGCAATTAATTTTTTAAGTTGCTCATTGTAATCAGTGCTACCCATAATTGCTTTTTCAAAAATGGTTGGGTTAGAGGTTACACCACGTAGGTCATCCCCACCAATCTTAGCTTGTAAGGTGGAGGTGATACCCCGCATGTCATAACCGATTTTAGATTGCAAGTCACCAGTAACTAAAAGGGCTTTACGAATATTATCGTACCAAATGCTTTGACCCAGTTTTTGTAATTCTACTAAAGGGTTGCTCATATTTTTTTGTCTCCTAAAAAAGAAAGATGGATAACTTAGTGATATAAAATTGCTGATGTTACTCTTAGACGGCCAATAGCTAGTAAGTATAATGCCAATAGCTAGTAAGTATAATTATTGCTCTTGAGAGGAAGAGCTTAAAAATTGTGGCCGAGACCGAAATTATACTGTGGCTTTTAACTATTTACAATGCTTGTAGATAGGTAACTTGCCGAACTCTACTTTTACTATTTTTTTACTGCTACCCAAAATAGGCAAAACCACCCAGCTAAAAATGCAAGCCCTCCAAAAGGAGTAATTGCTCCTAGTATTCGTATCCCTGTAAGGCTTAATGCATAGAGACTACCAGAAAAAAGGATTATTCCTATAATAAATAACCACCCACTAGTAGTTACTAAGCTTTGGGGCCAACGACTATAAGCCCATGAAACAGCAATTAATGCTAAGGCATGATACATATGATAGCGTACACCTACTTCAAAGATCGTAAGCATTTCAGCAGTTAGCCTATTTTTTAAGCCATGCGCTCCAAAAGCTCCTGCTGCTATAGCAATAAAAGCCAAAATTGCTCCTAAAGCAAAGAAAGTACGTTCCATAAAAATCCTCCTGAGTTTAGTTAAATATTAGTTAAATAGAAAAAATTAATGTTAATATTTTGTCTAGTGATCATGTTAAGCTAATAATAATACTTAGAGGTATTTAATTGTGATAGATGTAATGAATGTAGAAGCTTATCCTAAATTGATTAAATGGCAATTAATTTTAATCACTTTATTGGGTGCCTTATTTTTAGGCTTATTTGGAATGGACAAACCTATTTGGATAGATGAAGGCTATAGTATTTATGTTGCTAGTTCTGATTTTAGCCAAATAGTTGAGAATTTAAAAAAAGATAGTGGCCCACCTTTTTACTACATGCTTTTATCTCTTTGGATAAAGCTATTTGGTATAAGCGAAATAGCAATAAGAAGTTTATCTGTAAGTTTATATTTCATAGGTATTATTTCAGTATATTATACAGCTTTAACGATATATAAAAACCAGAATATAAGTTTAATTTCTAGTATTTTATATACATTAAGCCCTTTAGCTTTTGGGCAAGGTCAAAATGCTAGAGCGTATTCTTTGCTAAGTTTATTAGGCATTACTTCTATGATTTTGTTTTTTAAGTTGTTTTTTGATGAGTCATCAACAAAAAAATCCCTTTTCTTTTATATCCTAGTAAATTGTCTTGGAACTTTTACCCATTATTGGTTTGTTTTCTCTCTTTTTTCTCATTTCGTTATTTACTGGATTTTTTCTAATAGAAAAACTTGGAAACCTTTTTTAGTTTCAATAGTTTTATCTGTTTTGCCATTTTTGCTACTTTGGACAAAAATTGCTATTGGCCAAATGAAAGATCAAAGGGTGAAAATAGATTGGATGTTGCCTCCAGATCTATATATTTTGCTTAGTACATTTCTGAATTTTTATTGTTATAAAGAGAGGTTAGAAGAAGGAGTAGTTTTTTATTTAATTATCTTTATATTGCTTTTAGTAAAGTTTAGTGATTACAAAATAAAACTAATAACATTATCGGAGTTAAAAGGGTTTTTTCTTCAAAAACTAAATATTATAGTCATTTTATTTGTAACTTTAACTATTTTAATACCTTTTTTAATTTCTCAGTTTAGACCTATTTTTATGCCTACTCGACAACCAATAATTATATTGTTTGCTTTTACGTTAATACTAGGAGCAATTTTAGAGAAATTTGTCTACAGAAATGTGCTGGTTTTTTTTTTTATGGTGTTTATTACTAAATACAACATTAG
>JAHFUF010000461.1 GCA_023265235.1 Blastocatellia bacterium | reverse complement strand
TATCACGACGCTCTATGGCTAATAATTGGCGTTATCTACGCCGCCCTATTGCTGATGGCCCCGAAGATGTTCTAGATGTTGAAGTCACTATCAAGCGATTTTCTCTACAAGGATTTTTTTTAGCCCCTGCTTACCAACGAAGAAAGCGTAATAATGCCCATATTTTGTTATTTATAGATCAAAACGGCTCAATGGAACCATTTCACCGCTTTAGCCGCGATTTGGTAGAAACAGTTTATGAAAGTAGTATCAGTCAAGTTGAGGTTTTTTACTTCCACAATATAATAACCCCTTATATTTATCTAAACCCACATATGACTAGTACAGTTGCCCTAGCAGACACACTTCAACCATGTTCAAGTGACACTAGTATCCTTATAATAAGCGATGCTGGAGCAGCACGCGGTTATAGGCAATTTAACCGTATTGGAGATACAAGCAAAACCTTACATAAACTTAAACGCTATACTCCATTAGTTGCTTGGTTAAACCCAATGCCTCAAGCACGTTGGGTTGATACATCGGCTGAGATCATCGCAAAGTTAATTCCAATGTTTCAAATGAATTCTGATGGTTTTAGTAAAGCTATTGACATACTTAGAGGTCAATAACTCTATTCTAAATTAACAACTTAAGACTAATTAAAGCTAAATAACAGCAATTCTCGGTTTAGAAAAATACTTTTTGTTCTTAAGCCCCAAAAAGGGGCGAAACAACCTTTAGCTTGGCACGTCAGTGCCAAGAATGGTATGTTAACTACTGTAGAGTCCCGGTAGGAACGACACAATAATAAAAGTTGTATCGTCCCTACCAGGACTCTAAGATCTTTATTTACAAGTTCTTGGCACTGACGTGCCAAGCTAAAAATTGTAACGTCGCTGCCGCGACTTAAGATTTAACCTTTGGCTCTTTTCTAAATCGAGAATTGCTGTCTAAATGGGACTAGTAAAATGGTAATTACAAACGAAATACATGCTAAACAATTAGTAGACAGGTTTGTTAGACGCTTTGATGAGTCATATAGATCCCTACTCTACCATGCATCTTTACCCTTAGTGTTAACACCTGAGCTACTTAACTATATTCGCAATTATTTTGTCAAAGAAGTTCCTTGGGTAGCCGAAGTAGACCTATTATTATCAGATCTATGTCATAAAGTAGGCTATGAGCTTTACGCAATAGATACTAGTGTCCGTGCCTATTCCCTAGATGAAATGCGTAAAGAGTTTGGTCAAGAGCGAATGCAACAAGTAGCTTCATTATTAATTAAATACCTAAATTACTTATCTAGAAATAATTCTTTTATGAGCTACCTAGAACTTAGATCGCAAAGATGGGCAGCACTTGTTTATTTAGACAATGAAAATAAAAGAGAGGTCGCAGAGGACATTAAAGGATTGTTCCTAAATTACAATAAGTCTCTGAATAGTATTGAGCCTAATCTTTCCATAATTAACCAAAATGAGCTTTACCAGCTATCATTGATTACTAAAGAACTTGCCCCACAACTAGATAGATACCCAGAAATTATTCAATGCGCAAAGGAAATTCATAAGATCCTTACATCTTCAAGTAATATAGATAGTAATCAAATAAGCCAGCATTTATCTAAACTTGAAGTAAACAATGGAACAATAATAAAGCCTTTTCCAACTAAAATATTTGAATTTATAACAGCAAAAGTAGATGCAAAAGGCGAAATAATAAAGAGAGATAAAAAACAAGCGAAACAATATATAGAAAACCTAGGCAATGGGGTTCAATTAGAGATGGTGGAAATTCCAGGCGGTACATTTATGATGGGATCTCCTAGTTCAGAAGCAAATAGATATAAGGATGAAGCCCCACAACACAAAGTAACAATACCAGCATTCTATATGGGAAAATACCAAGTAACACAAGCACATTGGCAAGAAATAATGTGGAATAATCCAAGTCACTTCAAAAGGAATGACAAGTTACCTGTAGAACAAGTAAATTGGAATGAAACAATAGAGTTTTGTAGGAAACTGTCAAAGAAAACAGGAAATAAATATCGCCTACCAAGTGAAGCAGAATGGGAATATGCTTGTCGTGCTGGTACTACAACGCCTTTTGCATTTGGAGAAACAATAACCCCAGAGATAGTAAACTATAAGGGTACTTACCCATATGGAGAAGCACCAAAGGGAGAATATAGACGAAAAATAATATCAGTAGGAAGCTTGGGTGTAGCTAATGAGTTTGGGCTATATGATATGCATGGTAATGTGTGGGAATGGTGTCAGGATACTTGGCACGATAATTACATAGATGCGCCAGTAGATAGTAATACTCGGGAAATACTGCTTAGCGATAACACCAATCGAATCTTGCGTGGTGGTGCGTATGACAGCGATGCTAACGACTGTCGTTCTGCTAATCGCGGCGTTAATACACCTGACTTTCGTAGCCTCAGCGTCGGGTTCCGAGTTGTTATGTTTTGCACGGACTCTTAAGTAAATTCTTGTATTCTTTTTCCCTGTACACTTTAGCGAGCGAAGCGATGCGCATGAAAATTTTTTTTGGGTTTTGGGCAAAAGCAATAATACAGTACTTAATAATTAAAACCTATCTACAAAAAGAATCAAAATAACAAAATAAGAGCTATTCCTTCTTTTTTCTCTTTTGCTTCCAAACAGAATAGATTACAGCTAGATCTTCTATTTCCCAAATAAGACTTCTGATAACAGAAATAACTGTTCCAATAACAAGTCCTATTATTATACCAGCAACCGCCATAACAAAAACTTTACTTATTATATCTACAAATGCAGTTTTACTATTTATAAACATCATAACCAGCCAAAATACACCCATAACACTTTCAGCTATACCTATGCTTATTATTATTGTCTTGAAGAACGGACTGGTATTCCTTTTATAATATAGGTATTGTATTTCCCAAAATGATATATTTTTATTACTCTCTCCTAATGTTCTATCCACAATCATTTCATAATATTCTGGGTGTTTAGCATAGTAAGATGGTTTATAATAATTTTTTTCTTCTTCTTTTTCTAACATTTCTATTGATTCTCCTTATCAATTTTTTGGCTTCTCAACCCAATGATATATACAAAGAGCTTTGATGGTTTTTCCTTAAAGTTTATCTGGATCAATCCCCATTGATATTAACTTGGCATTAAGAGCAGCTAGCTTTTCTGTCAAGGTTTCTTTCTCTTGGTCTGATTTCTCTAATGGAGTAGGAATAAGATTACCTTGCTCGTCAAACCAACGTAACCAAGTTTCATTAATATTCTGATAACTACCTTGCCATAACCCTAAGTAAAGACCAATAGTAGGTAAAGAAAATCGCCCTTCCTTGTCTGGTAGAAAGGAAATATAACCATCTCCATTTAATCTAAAAGCACGTATTTGCTTTGTTAAATGATCATAAGTGAAATAGAAAGGCACTCTTAATATTGTTTGATACACACTCCATTTACTAGGTGGCTCATTAGCAGTTCTAGCCTTAGCTTTAGTGCTAGTTTTAGTGCTAGTGCTAGACCTAGTAGTTTGTCCTAAGTCTTCTTTTTCTGTACTAGGAGAAAGTAGCTCAACGACAATTAATGGATTAACTTCTTCTTGCCACACTAGATAACTTAATCTTAAGTCTTTTTTATCATAAAGTCTTGACACTCCTACACTAGCAAACCAGTCAGGACGCTTGTACCAACCTGGGTGACTTACATCAAAGTATAGATTTATATCTGTTCCTACAAACACTTCATCTGGTGAATAGCTTTGTGTTTGAAATGTCTCTCTAAGTAATTGTGATTGAAATACATGAAATTCGTCTGGCAATCCGCTTTCTCCTACTTCTTCACTTGGTAAGTCATACATCGTTGGTAATGTATCCCTTGGTGAACGCACTAGTTGTTCCTGTGGTGGTAACGCGCTCTTTTGACTACTATCTATGATTCTTTGGCTCATATCTTTTTTAATTAATAAATCTATTCAGTCATTTTGTAACTCATTGATAATACTATTAGTTAGTACTTGCTACAAGCATTAATTACTGGTTGATTACTAGAAACAAAATTTAACTATATAAATTATTATTGACTTATAGTTAAGTACTTGATTATAAGTTTCATTATGTTATTATCTTGTTTAATGATAAAGCCACAGCCACTAAGCCCAACAGAAGCTAAAGCTCAGATTCTAGTTATTTTGGAAGATGGTGAAGTTAAACTATCTGCTCATCTTAGGCACGAACGGATGGGTGAGCGTACTATTAATGCTGAGGATATTCGAGTTGCACTACGTAATGGAGAAATCTTGCGTGCTCCAGAGTGGGAAGAAAACTACCAAAACTGGAAATATCGTCTAGAGGGTCAAGACCTAGTAGGAGAAGAACTAACTGTGGTTACTATTATTATTACTAAAGACCTGAAACTGATTATAGTAACGGCTTTTTAAGCAATATATTATATTAAGCAAATATGTTAAGGAAAATCTATGAATTGTGATTTATGCCAAGGTGAAATATTAACTAAAACAAACCAACTTTATCATTACAAAGAAAGCGGAGTAGATAACCTTTATCTAGTTGGTATTACCATAGAGGAATGTAAGAAATGTGGTGATATATCGCCTTGGCTACCTAAGCTCAACAAACTACATCGCACCATTGCTCGCGCTATTGTTATGCAACCAACCCCTCTTACTGGTCAAGAAATACGTTTTTTACGTACTGAGCGAGAGTTAAAAGCTAAAGATTTTGCTACTTTGCTTAGTATTGATCCTGTTACTTTATCTCGTTGGGAAAATGCTCAACAACAACCTTCTAGCCAGAATGATTCTTTTATT
>JAHFUF010000460.1 GCA_023265235.1 Blastocatellia bacterium | reverse complement strand
TCTGTAGAAGAAACTAAGACAACTGCTTGAGGTAGCGATCTGTGAGTTGTTAATGCATCGCACTCATAAACCAACAGTTCAGTTGGATGAGAAAGGACATTGTTTGAGCCGACAACTTTCTTCAGTTCAGTAATTAAACTCATATATTAAAGGTTATATTTAGTAGAGGCGAACAGGTTCGCCCCTACTGTTGTTGTTGCTGTTGATAGTAGGCGTAGTTATAAACAACAGCTAAGCCTTGTCTGTATAATTCTACTAACAAGCGAATTGCGTCTGTGTCTCCGCGAAGTTGTTCTAAACATTCACCTAAAGGGTTACTACCATCAAAGAGAATCATTAACCGATCTACACAACGAGGGAAACGAGTTGTTTGAAGAGCGTCATAAAAGGCTTGTGTTAGTACTACTGTTGAAGATGGGTGAGGAAGTTGTTCTGTTAGGTAATATTCCTCGTCGTACTGTTGCATCATTCTAGATAAAATTTCATCTACACTAGCAATAATGGTTCGAGGAACAGAGATTAATTGTGATTGAAACGTAAAAGCACCAGAATTCCAATTTAGTAATGAAAGTAGTGCTGGCTCGCCTACTTATTTCACCATCTTGGAAAAAAATTGCTCCTTCTACATCCCCGCTTTTTAGTTGTAAAACTCCACTTTTACGCTTAGCTTCAGAAAATCGCAATAGGTCTGAAGGAGTCATTTCTCCTAAATTACCTGCTAGCTCTACTTGTCCTGCTCCTGCGGCATTATATTGGCTTTGGACATTTTGAAGTTGTTTTTGGAGTAACTTTTTAATACGCATGGTAATTTCTGCAATACTAAAAGGTTTAACCCAATAATCTTCTACACCTCTTTCTAACGCGGCAACTTTTTCTTCTTCCTGCCCGCGTGAAGTCAAACAGACAAAAGGAATAGATTGTGTTTCAGGGTATTCTTGTAGTTTTTTAAAAAACTGGCTGCCATCCATTTTAGGCATTAATAGATCAGAAATAATAATATTAGGGCGTAGCCTTAGAGCTTTATCTACACCTTCAACCCCGTTATTAGCCGTAATAACCTGACAGTGTAGGTTTTTAATTGCTGTACTGAGCAGTAAACAAATATTAGGATCATCATCTACTACTAAAATACTTAAGTCTGCAAATGCTAGCTGTTCTTCCTGAGTAACTCCAACTTTAGCACGGGAAACAGGATATCCAGGCAAAGGAGCAACAGCAGGGCCGGCCGTTCTGGACTGTTCTTCCATCCAAGTACCTTTTGCACCTTGGGCCCAAGCCTCATCCCTTACCCCAATCATTTCTCTTAGTTCTTTACGGTAAAGTTCGTCTTTGTCTCCAAAAGTAGGGAGAGAAGAGAAAAACCCCCTAGCTGCTTCCTTTTGGTTCATAGCTAAATAGACTTCAGCAATTTGCCGACAGGTGCGATAGGCTTCTTCAAATTGGCTTAATCCATGATGGATACGTTCAATTTCTTTTAGGATTGAAGCACGACGCTCGTTATCACCTAATTTTTCTATCTTACGATAATAAGCTAGTGCTAAATCATATTGTTTACTAACTTGATAGAGATCAGCCAAGCGTATAAAGGTTTCTATTGCTTCTTCTGCCATATTAGAAGTTTGGTAAGTTGTTCCTAATTGGCGTAGAGCTTCAGTATCATTAGGGTTTATATAGAGAGCTTGTCGTAGGCGGTCAATCTCTCTATTGATTTTTGCTTGGTCTAAACGGGTGTTCATTTGTTGCCAAACTTTATCAAATAACGCCATAGTAAAATCTCCCTATTTAAATCTATCAAAATAAAATAGTTTTTGTGCAATAATAACCCTCAGAAGGCAGTAACGTCAATTAATTAGCAAATTTGAGAGCAGAAACTAGAATTAATGAGTATAATTTGTTTTTTGTAAATTACCTAAAAACAGAAAAAGCTTACTTAACCACTATTGATCTCATTAAATATTAGAATTAAATTATTTGTTTTGTTTATGCTAATTAACTCTATGGTTATGGTTAAGTTCGTGATAAAGTTTTCTCCCAAATCTTCCTAGCTAGCACTAAATAGCACTAGACTCAGCCCGAGGTTACTGATAAATGGAAAGAGGAAAATTAGAAGAATTAAAGCAAAAGCTTTATAGCAAAACGCCTTTAATTGGTGGATGGAACCGTCGTAAAGCAGCAACAGAACTTGTACAAGCTGTCGAAGCCCAAGATTCTACTGCCGCGTCACTTTTAGCTGAAGCACTAATTGAAAGTACGGATGCACAAGTTCGTGCAACAGCCTTAGAAACATTAAAACAGATAAAAGATCAAAAATGTATTGATGCTGTTTGTGCTGATTGGGCTTCTTCGCGCCATACTGAGCTAGCAAAGCTAGTTACTAGTGCTAATTGGGTTGCAGCCAATCCTCCCAAGATACGTGTTTTAACTGCATTAAAGACAGGTAAGCTTGATCTCTTGTCAAAAGGAGGAGTTGATGTCTTTGAAGCTCTCTTAGATATTACTCGTGATAGTGACAGTGAAATTGCGAGTCAAGCACAAAAAGCTTTGGCTAATTTGCAAAGCTCAGAAGCTATTGATGCTTTGTGTGCTCGATGGATAAAAGATCGTGACGGTTACTTAGGACAAATCATAGTACAAAAAGGTTATGTTGCGCGCCAACCTATAGAGGCACAAATATTAACAGCATTAAAATCTGGTAAAACAGATGTTGTAACAAAAGCTAGCCCAAATGTAATTGATCCTTTATTAAAAGCCTGTGCAGACTCTGACGCAGATATTGCTAAAAATGCTAAAACTACCCTACGTCAATTAAAAAACGAGGAAACACAGGAAGCCCTTTGCCAGCTTGTTTTAGAAAAAGAAAATAAACTTGCTCGTGAAGCAGCAATTGATGCAGGCTATACGCCAAAAGATGAAGAACAAAAGCTACTATTCTACTTCTTTAGTGAACAATGGGATAAATATGAAATGTTGGATAGTAATCAAAGAAGTTTACGTGCTATTCACCAAAAAGCTGATCCAATACTTCAAGATCGGATTGCGATAAAAGCTAAGCAAAAAGACTATAGTTTAGTAGAACCAGTTAAAATAGAACGTAAACGCCAACACTTAGCCGATATGACTAATAAAGAATGGGAGGTTTTGCTTCAAGCCGTAGAAAATAGCCAACAACGTGCTGATATACTACGTTTAGCCCAAGAAGCTCCCCCACGTTGGAGTATGCAAGTATTATTTAGAATGAAAAAATCTGGATGGAAGCCACGTAACCATGAAAAGGCTAGTTATGAAGAATTACTGCGTTTAGCAGAAAGTTGTGACATAGTTGATCCTTATGCTCCTGCCACAAATTTTACTGTATTAAAAGGTCATACAGATGTAATTAACTGTTTGGCAATTAGTCCTGATGGGGCTTTGGTTGCTAGTGGTAGTTTGGATAATAGTGTTAGGTTGTGGAATTTATCCTCTGGACAACAAATAAAGGTCTTAAGCGGAGAAGAAGCACATAAAGGAGCAATTAATTGCCTAGCAATTACTCCTGATAATAAAACCCTAATTAGCGGTAGTGCAGATGGAAAACTTAAGCTCTGGGATTTACCCGGCGGTATATTACGTAAAACTTTAATAGGGCATACCGATGAAGTAAATTGTTTAACAATCAGCCCTAATGCTAAGTTATTGGCTAGTGGTAGTTTAGACAACGGTATTAAGCTTTGGAGCCTACCAAATGGAGACGAGTTAAAAGAAATAAAAGAACATGTAGGTTCTATTTGGGCATTAAATTTTAGTCCAGATGGGCATGTATTAGCTAGTGGTGGTGGACTTGCTGATCATTCAATCAAGCTTTGGACAATTCCTGAATGTGCACCAATTCAAACTCTAGAAGGACACAAAGGCTTGGTTCGTTGCTTAAGTTTTAGTAGTAATGGAAAAATCTTAGCTAGTGGTAGCGGTGATAATACTATTAGGTTATGGCAACTCTCTGATGGTCGTGAGCTAAAGACCTTAAAAGGACATCAAGGACTTGTTCATAGCTTAGTTTTAAACCGAGATGGGCAAACTCTTTTTAGTGGTAGTGTTGATAAAACTATTCGTTTATGGAGTTTATCTGATGGAAAAGTTCTAAAGAAAATAGATAAGCATAAAGATAGAATTACTGCTTTAACTCTTGATAATGATGGACGAACACTAATTAGTGCTAGTTGGGATGGGTCAATTAGATTATGGTCTATTGCTAATCAGTTAGAATTAAAAACATTAGAAGGCCATACTAGCTGGGTAACTTGCTTAGCTCTAAGCTCAGATGGCCAAACTTTAGTAAGTGGTAGCCGGGATAATACATTACGAATATGGCATTTGAAGTCTATTTTGCTTTGTCATTTACCTGCGCGTCAAACAACGGTAGCTGATTTGGCTTGGGCAGAAAAAATGTTGAAAAGTGATGGTCTTTCTAGCTCTAGTCGCAAAGAATTAGAGTTTGTTGCTACCCTAATGCGTTGGCGTAACAAAATAGAAAATAGTAAAGATACTCTCCACCAAATTGAAGTAGGAGAATTTGAAATTGAGCTTACTAATTAAAATACTGCTTGTAGCCAATCAAAAGTAGAAATAATTTTTAAGGATTTTTTAATGCTGGTTTGCCCAGTTTGTCAAACTAAATATGACGATCTAGCCCGCCGCCGTTGTGCTAATGACTTTGCCCCTTTAGAAGAACTAAAAGTTAGCCCAAATGTAGCAAGTAGACCAGAAGAGGTTATTGCTGGTCGTTATCGTATTATTAGTAAACTAGGTTCTGGGGGAATGGCAGTAGTTCACCTAGTAGAACGTCTTAATATTGGGGATT